>JAZDGE010000163.1:0-17025 GCA_043807175.1 Acidobacteriota bacterium | reverse complement strand
AACTGTCAACTGAGGCTCCGCCTACACCACGCAGCCGCCCCCAAGATGTCGCGATCGCTCGACAATCGACCGCCCCTCGTCAGGTTGAGGCGGAGCCTCCCCAGGCGTCACGGCCGATGACCGCGACGCAGGCGTCATCCGCCAGCCGCTCCTCGCCGACGAAGCCGTGAAAGGCGGCAAGCACGCGGTCGTGCGCTTCCGTGCTCGAGCCACCGCTGGCGAGCAGCCTGGCAATGCGCTCGTAGCCGAAGACCTCGCCGGTGCGATTTTGCGCCTCGGGGAGGCCGTCGGTGTAGAGCAGCAGAAGGTCACCCGGCTGGATGACCGCTGATTCGCGCTCGATCTCCAGGACGGGCCGCACCCCGAGCGGGAGGCTCCCCCTGCCGAGCTCGGCGATCTCGCTGCAGTCCGCGCCCGAATCGGCCAGGGGGCGGTCCGTGAAACGTGCTTTTGCTATGGTTGTCCCATGACTCGTCTCGGGCGCATCCTGCGCGCGTTCATGGTCAATGTCGTGGTGTTTCTTGCCCTCTGGACGGTCGCGGAGGTGACGCTGCAATGGAGCGGGGTCAAGCCCCTCGGGCGGATCGGCGAAGGGGATCCTCGGACCTTGCGGTTTTGTGAGGCCTGCTCTCAGGGAACGCTCAAGCTGACCCAGAACTTCTTCACTGGCGCTGATGGCATCTTCCGCGCCGACCCGCGGTATTTTTCGGGGCCAGGCAAGTCCTGGGCTGGAGGCATCCGGATCAACTCTGACGGCTTCAGGGGCAACGAGTTAATCCCGCCACCAGCGGGTGAGCGAGGGGTTCTTCTGATCGGCGATTCTTTCACCTGGGGCGCCACCGCCGAGCCGATCGAGATGAGCTTTGCCGACCGGTTGGGACGGGCCGGATATCACATCTACAACGGCGGCATCCCCGGGACGGACGTGGCCCACTACCGCCGGGTGGCGGAGAAGTTCGTCCCGCTCGTCCGCCCCCACGCGGTTGTCGTGTGCATCTATGAGGGCAACGATTTTGCGCCTGCCCCGCAGCCAGTCAAGGCAAACAGGAATCAACACATCATCACGAACGCGGGCTATCTCAGTGGCTATGACCTGCACGGCAGGTTCTTCTCCTCGTCAGAGGAGGGGATCACCTACTGGAAGCGGGCCAGGTGCGGAATCTACCGCCATCCTGGTGACTGGATCACCTATCGCACTCTCCTCGGACGCATTCTCGACCGCCTTTTCAGGCCCTCCGGCGGCGTTCCTCCAGACCTACGGCGCGGGTGGATCCGCCTGGAGCTGCGGGCGATCGCGCGGCTTTGCGCGGTTGAGGGCTGCGATTTTCTGATCCTCGTGATTCCGCAAGACAAGGAAGCCAATAACCCCTTCATCGGCAAGCGGGAATATGTCCAACTGTTCGAGGGCATGCCCTATTTCATTCCCGAAGCCTTTAGCCCGGGCGACTACAGCCGGCCTCCGGATCGCCATTTCAACAACGAGGGCCATCGCAAGTTCGCCGAGCTCACACAGCGCATCCTGACCGAGCGGGGCCATCATCCGTCTCCGGCGCCGGTCACAGGAAACGCCCTTGCCGTCCCCGGCTCTCCTGAAACCGTGAAGCGAGGGCCGGGCGCCGGGTCCGTCTGACCCTGGACGTTTGACCGAGAAGGACTTAGCTCGCCTTGCTCGCAATTGGGTCTGGGGGTTAGGGGTTGGGGGTCAGGGAAAGGCGGCGCCGTGCTTGCTACGTGGCGCATTCCTGAGTGCCACGGCCAGCTCTGCGAATTTGCCGTCGCGCCGAGCGCGGGACACCGTCACGATGCTCGACCTCCGAGGACCATCCTGGGGTTCTGAGCTGTTTCTCCCCAACCCCAACCCCCCAACCTTATCCCCGCCTTTGTTCGTGTAATTCCCGAGACGTCGAGTTGGTTACGGTCTTGAGTCGAGCGCCAGGGTGGGGGCCGGGTGGGAGGGTTTGCTGGGTGGGGTGTTGGGGGAAGCTGTCGGCTGTAGGCTGTCGGCTGTCGACTTGCTTGGACCTGGCGTCGCAACTTGCTATCGTTGCTCGCGACGCGTATGCGCATTGCCCACCTGATCCACCCCGCCGCGGTCTCCCCCGACCGTGACCTATTCAAGGCCCAGCCCATCACCTTCGCATCGATGGTGGCGGCCGCGGCATTTGCGCGTGACCACGGTGCCGCCGGTGTCGAGCTGCTGGCCGTGCAGATGGCAGGCGAGGAAGAGCTTTCGCTGCCGCCTGAGTTCCGGCGCCTGCCGCCGCTGCAGCGCAGCGTGGACGACTACCAGCCTGTCCAGGAGCCCCGGCGTCTCGCGCTGGCGGCCGACCTGTTCGAGGCCCTCGGCCGCGGCGCGGGCGCCGCGGAATGGGGCATTTACACCAATGTCGACATCGGGGTCCAGCCACATTTCTATTCAACCGTGGCCGCCCTGATCGCGCAGGGATTCGACGCCTTCGCCATCAACCGCCGCACCATTTCCGCCGGCTTCGAGTCCGCGGCCGATCTCCCCTTGATGTACGCCGAGCCCGGGGCTCCCCATCCCGGCTGGGACTGCTTTGTCTTTCCGGTTGCCCTGATCGCGCGCTTTCGGCTCGGCGCGGTGTGTGTGGGCGCCGCCGGCTTCGGCCGCTCGGTGCTGGCCAACCTCGCGGTGTTGGGCAAGCGCTTTCACGTCTTCGAGGACCTCCATGCCACGTTTCACCTCGGCAACGAGCAGATTTGGAAGGAGGAGCGGTTCCAGGACTATGCCCGGCACAACCACCAGGAGTGCCTGCGCATCCTGGAGTCGTTTGAAAGCTCGCGGGGGACCTCCTCACCCGAGAGTTGGCTGGGGCGTCTCCTTCGGCAAGCCAGGCACGCGGTGGGGTCGCGGGGAGGGTGACGATGATGCCAGGGCGGCCCCTGTTCGTCGTCGGCTATCCCCGCTCCGGAACGACGCTGCTGCAGGGCCTCCTGGCCACCCAGGAAGGGTGGTACTCCTTCCCTGAATCCCACTACTTCAGCGTGGTCGAGCGTGCGCTGAGTTTCGACGGCGCAAGAATGGTGCGCCCAGAGTCCCTGCCGGCCGGTCTCGACCGCCTCCACGAGAAGACCGGTGTCCGGTTCGCGCCCGCCCTCGTCGCCGGCCTCACGCGCCAGGCGCGGGCCGGGAAGCTCGGCTCCCGGGACATCTTCGAAGCCCTACTGCGGTACTGGCTCGATGAGTTCCATCCCGGCTGGCCCGCGCGCCTCTCCGACTGGATCGAGAAGACCCCGACCCATGCCAATTGGCTCTTCCGAATCCACGAGGTGTACCCGGAGGCCCGGTTCGTCCACCTCGTGCGTCACCCCGTTCCGGCGATCGCCTCGCGGATCGCGAAGTTCCCATTCAACCGCACGACGCCGCCGGAGCACTTGGCCAGACACTGGATGGCGCTACAGGACAATGTGGAGCACTTCCGCGAGGCCCACCCGGGCCGGATCCGGATCCTTCGCTACGAGGACCTGGCAGAGAACCCCGAGAGCGTTCTCGCTGCCACCTCGGATTTCCTGGGATTCGCCTTCGATTTTGCTCGACTCGAACGGTTCAGCGATGCGGTTGCGCGCTACATTCTGCCGGCTGAGCCATGGAAGGCCGATCACCCCGGCTGGCCGCCGGTGAACACGAATCGGGACTACTTCGGCCGGCTCGATTCCACGATGGTCACGCTCATTGAGGCGGTGACCGCGCCGGGCATGGCACGCCACAACTACGCGCCATTCGCGCAGGTCGAGTCCACTGGCGCCGCCGCCGTCTGCAAGGCTGGAGAGGAGGGCTAGCCTGCTCTACTTCACTCGGTTTCTGCCCTCCCTGACCAAGGGCGGCGGCTCGCGGCGAATGCTGCAGATTTACTCCCACCTCGAGCCGCGGGGAGCTCGGCTGTTCTCGGCGGCGCAAGACGACGGGCTGACCGCGCCGCAAGAAGATGATCTAAGAAGCCGCCTGGTCGAGTACGATCTTCTTCAGCGCTCGGATACCGCCGATCTTGCCTCCTGGAATCCTCTGCGGCGCCGAGGGGTCCTGAGACTGAACACCATCGGCCGGTTCTGGGGCGAGAACCTGAACGAGCTCGGACCTGTCGGCCCGGTGTTCATGGACGATCCGGTCTACTTCGAGCCACTCCTGCATGCTCTGGACCAGCGGAAGATCCCGGTGGTGGCGATCGTCCACAACCTCGAGAGCATGGCCTCGGAGCAGGTGGTTGAGGAACGGCGCATGGTGCTCCTCGGCCGGGAGATTGACCTCCTGCGACGCTGCCTGGGGGTGGTCACGATCTCCACCGAAGAAGCACACTGGCTGGAGGCATGGGGAGTCGCGGCGGTCCATTTCCCCTATTACCCGATTGCGGCCTACCAGGCCAGGTATCGCGAGGTGCGCCGCCGGCGCGCGGGGAGCCCGGGCCATGGGGTCCTCTTCCTGGCCAACATGAATAACCTGCAGAACCGGACCGCCCTCGAGCGGATCTGCGCGCTGTGGCAAGGCCTGCGGGACACGTTCGGGCCGCTCGTGGTGGCCGGAATCGGCCTGGGCGCCTGGAAAGGGGAAATCCAGGGCGCCGCCGGAGTCGATTTCCTCGGCACCCTCGACGACGAGCGGTTTGACGACCTGCTCGCGAGCATCGGCTGCCTGCTGTGCTACCAGGAGCGCGGCAGTGGCGCCTTGACCCGCATTCCCGAGGCGCTTCTGTGCGGCGTCCCGGTGGTGGCCAACTTCAATGCCGCCCGTTCCTACCACCACCGCCAGGGGGTATGGGAGTTTCGTGGCAGAGATGATCTGCCGGCGGCGCTCCACGCCGCACTGGGGCACCGCGCGCCCATACCGGAGCCGCGGGCGCCGGATCCAGCGCTGCTTGAGGGTCTCCTCGCGCCGCGGGGCGCGGCATGATGCCGGAGCCGCAGGGACTGGAGGCCGCCCCGGCCTTGCCTCCTGGCTGGACATGGAGAGCCTTCGACCCCGAGCAGCCACTGTTTTCACTCCATGTTCCCAAGTGCGCCGGGCAGAGTCTGCGCGTCATTTTGCAGGAGCGGTTCGGACCGAACCTCCTGGTCCACTACTTTCAGCAGCACGAGGCGCCGCCACCGCGACACGATGCCACCGGGCCGGTGTGCATTCACGGACATTTCAATCATGTCCGTGGTTGGGGCATTGACCAGTACTATCCCGGGGCGGAGCAACTGCTGACGGTGCTGCGGCACCCACTCGAGCAGATGGTCTCGAACTACTTCTTCTGGAAGGCCAGGCAGCGCGAGACCCCGCGGGGCCAGCGAGCCTATCGCACCATCACCGAGTTCTTTGAACAGCGCCGGACGGCGCCGATGCTGCCTTTTCTGCCCGCCTGCACTAACCACGAGAACTTCAAAGAGGTGTTGTCCCGGCGGTTCATCTGGATCGGCCTGGTGGAGAATTTGGAGCACTCGCTGCCCTGGCTAGGCCATGTTCTGGGTCGCCGGGGCCCGTCGATTCCCCACGCCAACGCCTCGCCTCGCGACGAGGAGCTGCCGGCGGAGGTGGCGGAGCGTTTTGCCGCCAACAACGCCCTGGAGTACGCCATTTTTCACTGGGTACAGGAATCCTGGCGGGCGATTCCCGTGCTTGGACCGAACGAGTCATGATGCCTTCACGCCCTTTCGCTAACGGATTCTGGGCCCCACTTGGCGGACCGCGGGCGCTCATTCTCGCCGACGCTCGCCGACAGAATCTCCAAGGCGACGCCGGCTCGCTGGCCGGGCTTGCTGGCCGTTCTCCGGGATGCCTGTGAGCGCTTCCGGGGTAACAAAGCTCGCACACCGGCAGCAGGTCCTTCGGGAGGCCGGAGATCCGCTGGAAGGACTGGTCGTGGTCAGCGGCGCGCCGCGCAGCGGCACGACCTTGGCGATTCGCTGCGTGGCTGCGCTGCCAGATTTCCTGGCGGTGATCGACGACCAGGTCTGGGAATGCCACACCATCTATGACTACCAGTCGCGCCGGGGGATCGCCGCTGGCCTGCGGGACAACCAACCTACCGGTGGAGCCCCGCCCGACCTTCTGCGCTGCCGGCTTGAGCGGGCAGGCGCGTGGGTGGGGATCGCCGAGACGGCCAATACTCAAGACTACCCGAATCGAATCGTGGAAGGGCCGCTCAATCCGCAGTTCGACACCCGGCGCTGCTCGATTCCTGGTGCGGATCTCTCTGGCGACGAACGCCTGGTCTTCAAGTCCCCCGAGGTCTCCTTCGTGATCCCGAAGTGGCAGGCTCACTTCCCCACCGGTCGCCTGGTACTTCTCGTGAGACCGGTTCTGGAGGTCGCCGCCTCGATGTGGCGCATGGCGAATCGGGTCAAGAAAGTGGCGGTTTATCAGCAACGCTGGCAGCGCGAGACCCGGGCCGACGGCAGCGGCATTGCCCCGCCTGGAATTCCCGCCGACTGGACGCCCCGCTGGAACACGGTCTCGTCTTTTGGCCGTGGGGTCATCTACGCCGCCGCGTACGAGCGCGCCCTGCTGGCCGGACTGGTAGCCATCCCGGCCACTCACCGTCTGATTCTCCAGTATCGCGACCTGGCGTCGGACACCTTCTGGTGTCAGCGCGTCCTGGCGAGCTTTCTGGAGACCGCGCCGGCGCCCCCCGAACACTGGCCGGCGATCGCCAACGCGCAGTCGGCCTGCCCGGCGGAGTATCTCGCCGAAAGCCGGAGCATCATCGGCGATCTCGGCGCCGACGAGACCGAGGCGCGACTGGTGGCCCTCGAGGCGCGGAGATGATTGTCTGGTTCAGCACAGTCCGGCGCAAGCGGCCGGCGCGCGAGGGTGGTGAGCTGGTGATGGTGGACTGGCCCCGGCAGAGGGTGATCAGGACCGTGCCTCTTTTCCCTTCGGACCCCGACGTCCCTGACGATCCAAATCCCCGCGGCAACACGCGCGGGGGCAAGGGAATCCTGGTGTGCCCCGAGGAGGTGTGGGTGGGCACCTACCACACCATTCTGGTCTTCGACCACTCGCTGGGACTCCGGCGCCGCCTCAGCAACACCCTGTTCTGCAACATCCACGAGATGGCCTGGGCGAGCGATGGCGCCTGGGTCGCCTGTACCGCGATCGATGCGGCGCTGCGCATCGACCGGCTCGGGAACCTCACCGACGTCCGGTTCCCGCGCGAGGACCCGGCCTGGCAAGAGCGCTTTCAGCTCGTTCCGCTCGAGCTGGATCGGCAGGTAGATCAGCGGCTGGCGCACCTCGAGCCGGACCGCAGGAGCCACACGCACCTGAATGCGGTCTTCACCAGGGGCGACAAGGTCTACGCCAACTTGAGCGAGCTTGGGGCGATCATCGAGCTGTCGCCGGCGCCCGCGGTGCTGCTGGAGAGCCCGCTCCTGCGAGGCAGCCACAGCCCGCTGGTGGACGAGGTCAATGGCTGGCTGATCGTGGCCCGCAGCCAGCATCGCCAGGTCCTGTTCTTTGACTTGGAGTCGCTGGAGCTGGCCTGGACGCTCGACCTGCTCGCCTTTCCGGAGCTCGCGGCTATCCTCGGGCAGTGCCCGGACGAACCTTTCAATCGTTCGCTCTTCGTGCGTGGGCTCGAGCGGGTGGGGGAGAGCCGTCTGCTCGTGGGCATCGCCCCGGCGTCGATCCTCGAGCTCGATCTGCGGGAGCGCCGGCTGATCAGGCTGTTCCAGTACAGCGACCAGGTGGGGGACGCCGTGCACGGCCTGGCGCATTTCACCAGGCCGGCGTGAAGGAACAGGGCTCCGGGCTCAGGGTTCCGGGCTCCGGCCTCCGCCCACCCGCAGGCATGTGCAAAGGGAGACGCACTTTTCATCCGCTGCGGGTCGCCAACCGAGGTGAGGTAACTGAGCCCGGAAGAGCCGCGCCTGAGCGCCGTTGCGCATGTGATTGCACGGTGGGCGTGGCCAGGGCACAACCATCCATCACCGGTCGGACCTCGGCGGCGCTGCTCGGCGTCATGGCGCCGGCGCCTGCCGGTCGAAGGCTTGTTCTCCTGTTCACAAGCGTTTCGACAAGGACGGGGGCACGTGACCGGCCGGGGCCGGGGCGGCGGGCCCTCCGGTCAGCCTTGACGGTACGCGGCCACTGCCTTCTCGTGGGCGGCGCGCATGCCGGCCACATAGGAGACGAGGAGCGGGAGCTGGGCGAGCGCGAGCGCCTGGGGGCCATCGCAGAGCGCCTGCTCGGGATGAGGGTGGAAGTCGACCAGCACTGCGGAGGCCCCCGCGACCACACCCTGCCCGACGACGTGAAAGATGTCGGGCAGGCCGTCAGGGGTGGCCAGCAGGGTGCCGACGCTGTGCGAGGGGTCGATGCACACCGGCAGGCGGGTCTGCCGCCTCACCACCGGCACATGGGCGAAATCGACGAGATTGCGGTGGGGCTCACCGAGGTGCGTCTTGACCCCGCGCAAGCAGAACATGATGCGGGGATTGCCCTCGCTGGCGATGTACTCGCAGGCGTTCAGCGACTCCTCCAGGGTGATCCCCATGCCGCGCTTGAACAGGACGGGAAATTGCTGCTGCCGGCCTATCTGTTTGAGCAGCTCGTAGTTCTGCGCGTTGCGCGTACCCACCTGGAGCATCACTCCGGTGGGGCTGCCGGCCGCCACGAGCGCCGTCTGGATCTCGTCGATGTGGGCCGCATCGGTGACCTCCATCGCAATCACCTTGATGCCGTGGCGGCCGGCGAGCTCGAACACCCACGGCAGGCAGTCCTTGCCCAGGCCCTGAAAGTCGTAGGGCGAGGTGCGCGGCTTGTACGCCCCCATGCGGGTGGTGACGATTCCTTCGCGCTCGAGCGCCGCCATCATCGCGGCAACATGCTCGCGGGTATCCACCGCGCACAACCCGGCGAACAACTGCACGGACTGGTCATCGATTCGCACCCCGTTGTACGTAAAACCCACCGTCTCGGGCGCCGGATGGTGGCGGCCGATCAGCCGGTAGCGGGTCGAGACACGTACCACCCGGAGCACGCCGGGAAGGTTCTCGAACGCCTCCGCCGGCACGGCCGCGGTCGAGCCGATCAGGTGGACCTCGGCGAAGGTGTGCAGGGAGCCGGAGAAGCGGTACGGCTTGACGCGCACTCCGGAGTAGCGACGGGCGGCGGCGCCAATCGCCGCGACCGTCGCGTCGGCGTTGGTGAGGTCAGGCTCGAGAACGATGATCACTGGCAACCTCCGCAAGTGGCCTATGGCCCATGGCCTATGGCCCATGGCTCATAGCTATCAGCCATCAGCCATCAGCCGTCAGCTAGAAGCTAAGAGCTGAATGCTGATTCCTGATAGCTGATAGCTGATAGCTGATAGCCATTAGCTTTCTGCCTCCAACCAACAACCGACAACCGACAACCTCTCAGGCCTGCACGACTGGTAACCTTGCCAGCGACTCCTCGATCGCGTGCTCCGGGTAGGTGAAGTCGTCGAGCGTGCCGTCGAGATAGGCTTCATAGGCACCAAGGTCGAACAGGCCATGGCCGGAGAGAGAGAAAAGGATCGTCGCCGGCCGGCCCTCCTCCTTGAGCTCGCGCGCCTTGCGCACGGCGGCGGCGATTGCGTGCGCCGACTCGGGCGCGGGCACGATCCCTTCGGTCTGGATGAAGAGCTGGGCGGCGGCGAATACGTCGCACTGGCCCACCGCCTCGGCGCCGGCGATGCCGGCATTGACGAGGGCGCTGACAATCGGCGCGGCGCCGTGGTAGCGCAGCCCGCCGGCATGCGAGGAGGGAGGAACGAAGTCATGCCCCAGCGTGTACATGCGGACGATCGGCGTGAGCTTGGCGGTGTCGCCGAAGTCGAACGCGTAGCACCCGCGGGTGAGCGTTGGGCAGCTCTCGGGCTCGACCGCGATCGCGCGGATCGGCTCGCCGGCGAGCACCTCAGGGATGAAGGGCAAGGCGATGCCGCCGAAGTTGGAGCCGCCGCCGTGACAGCCATAGATGAAATCGGGCTTCAGGCCGACCTCGGCGAGCTGTTTCTTGGCCTCGAGACCGATTACCGTCTGGTGCAGCAGCACATGGTTGAGCACGCTGCCGAGCGAGTAGTTGGTGTCGTCTCGCCCGGCTGCCTCCTCGACCGCCTCGGAGATCGCGATGCCGAGGCTGCCGGGGGAGTCCGGATGCTCCGCGAGGATGCTCCGGCCGGAGCTGGTGAGCGGCGACGGGCTCGGGAACACCTCTGCGCCGAACAGACGCATGTAGGTGCGGCGGTAGGGTTTCTGGTCGTGGCTCACGCGCACCATGAAGACGCGGCAGGTCATGTCGAACATCCGGGTGGCGAAGGCGAGCGCGCTGCCCCACTGGCCGGCCCCAGTCTCGGTGGCCAGCCGGTTGATGCCGTGGATCTTGTTGTAGTAGGCCTGCGGCACGGCGGTATTCGGCTTGTGGCTGCCGGTGGGCGAGACGCCCTCGTGCTTGAAGTAGATGCGCGCGGGGGTGCCGAGCGCGGCCTCGAGCCGGCGCGCTCGCACCAGCGGCGTCGGTCGCCACATCGAGAGGATGTCGAGGACCTCCTGGGGGATGTCGATGAAGCGCTCGGCGCTCATCTCCTGCTCGAGCAGGCCGGGAGGGAAGATGCGCAGCAGCTCATCGGGAGTCACGGGCGCGCCGGTCGCCGGGCTGATCGGCGGTGAGAGCGGAAACGGCAGGTCGGCCGCGACGTTGTACCAGCGCTTCGGCAGCTCGCTGGCCGGCAGCGTGATGCGTTCGCTGGCGGCGCCTCGTGGCGCGGGTCTCGGGTTGAGAATCTCGTGAGCAGCGTCGGACATTACATTTCTCCTTTCGCCAACAAAAAAGCCCTCCGTCACCCGGAGGGCTGTGGTTGCGCGAGTCAAGGGGACTAGTCGGCGGCCACACGCCCTCCATCTACGCTCGCATACCACCACCAACCCTGCTTCTGGGTGGTGATCGCATTCGCGAAGCGGCTGGCCGTGTGCACCGTCGTTCTCATCTCCCGGGCGGGATTCTCCCGGGCCTGCGCCAGAATGTCAACCGGCCGCAAGCCAGAAAGAGCTGCCTGGCCCTCGAGAGAAGGCAGGTAGGACAGGCACTCTGCCTGTCCCTGCAGCGCGTCGCGACCCAATCGAATCGGTGCCAATCGGTGCAATCGGAATCGGTGCCTGATTGAATGAGAAGGTCGGTCTCCCGGCTCGGCGTGGCATGGTGCCCGCCAGACCTTTGGTCACGGGCTCGAGGCCCCAAAAGGGAGACTACCTTGGAGAATATTGACATCGACCTGCACAGCACGTCAATCGGCGCCGACCAGGAGCGCTGACACGCTGAGAATCCTCCCAAGCGCTTCCGCCGGTTCCTGGCGGAGTAGCGGCAACCCCGCTCCCCTCGCCTACCGCCGCCGAACCCAGCGCCCCCAACTCCGAATCCCAGGACGCTCATCGTCTGCTTGACAGCCCGCCAGGCCGTCCGCTAGATTCACCGGCGATGCGGTCGGTCACACATTTCCGCCACCACCACTGGCACTGGCTCAGCCGGCGGTAGGCGGGGTGTGTCACCCCGCTCGGGCCGCCGGGCTCAAGCGGGGAGATGGCAAGCGAGCGTGACTTTTCCAGCCTCCCCGTAGCCGGCGGGGAGGTTTTGATTTGATGGAAATCATCGCCAGCTTTGTTCCCGAAAGCGGACGCGACCCGCGTGTGGAGCTGTCCCATCCCCCGGCCGGCGCCACGATGGTGGAGATCCGCGCCGATTTGCTCGGTGTCGAGAGCGACTTCGCCGCCGTTCTCGCCGCCTGCCCGCGGCCAGTCGTCCTGACCCTGCGCTCGGCCGCCGAGGGGGGCCAGGGGCCTGATGATCCCGGGGCGCGCCACGCCTTCTTTGCCAGGACCGCGGAGCTGCCGGTCGCCTTCTTCGACCTCGAAGCGCGCCGTGACTGCGATCTGCTCGCTGCCATCCTGCCGCGCGAGCGGGTGATCCTCTCCTGGCACGACCCATCAGGCACGCCTCGCGACCTCGAGGAGCAGGCGGCGGCGCTGCTCGCCCGGGGCACGAGGCTGGTCAAGCTGGTGCCGGAGGCGCGCACGCTCGCCGACGTCACCGCGGTGCTGCGCCTCGCCCAGGCCCTCTCGCGCGGCCGCACCGAGCACCGCCGGGCGATCGTCTTTGCCACCGGGGAGGTGGGGCGGGGGACTCGCCTCGCGAGCCCGCTGCTGGCTGCGCCGGTCGCGTACGCTGCCTGGAGTGAGCGGCGCCTGGCCGCGGCCGGCCAGTACACGGCGGCCGAGCTGCTGGCTCTGATCGGCCATCTCCAGGGGCGGCCGCAGCGGACCTTCGCGGTACTGGGCAAGCCAGTGTGCGGCTCGCTTTCCCCGCGCATGCACGCCGCCGCCTACCGCGCCGCCGGCCTGCCCAACCTCTTTATCCCGCTGGAGGTGAGCGAGGAGGACGAGCTTGCCGAGGTGATTGCGCCGGCGGGCGAGACCTGCCTGGACCGCGCCGGGTTGCCGGCAGGCGGCTTCGCGGTCACGATGCCGTGGAAGGAGGCGGCGGCGCGGCGCTGCGGCGTGCTGGCGCCTCGCGCCCAGCGCGCCGGGGTGGCAAACACGATCCTGCCGCGGGCCGGGAAGATCCTCGGCGACTGCACCGACATCGACGGGATCAGCCGCGTGCTCGGCGAGCTTGGCGTCGAGCTCGGCGGTGTGCGCGCGCTGGTGCTCGGCGCCGGGGGCGCGGCGCGGGCCGCGGTGGTGGCGCTGCAGCTTGGTGGCGCCGAGGTTGCCCTGGCTGGCCGTGACGTCGCCAGGACCGCCGAGCTGGCGCGCCGGCTGGGTGCGGTGGCAGCCGAGCCCCGGGACAGCGAGCAGGTCCGCGTGGTCGTCAATGCGACCCCGGCAGGCCGCGACGGCGCCCCCGATGGCTGGCTCGAGACATTGCGGGCGCCGGCGGGCGCTGCCATCGTCGACCTGCCCTACGGTGAGGCGCCGACCTTCCTGGAGCAGCTCGCGGCGGCGCGCGGCTGGGATTACGCAGGTGGCCGCGAGGTCCTCCTCTATCAGGGGGTGGCGCAGTTCGCCGCGATGACCGGCGTGGCCCCGCCCGTGCGCGCGATGGCGGCGGCCGTCGGGCTCGAGGAGGTTGAGTGAACGTACCCGCCCCGATTCCCGCCGGAGTGCTGGCGTTGCTGGGTGATGCGGCCCAGCGCCAGCGCCAGGCCGAGCAGCGCTGCCTCGACCTGCTCGTGAGCCAGGGCTTTCGGCTCGTCATGCTGCCGGTGCTGGAGTTTGAGCAGGAGGAAAAGGGAGCGGGATACCGGTTGATCGACCGCTCGGGGCGGGTGATGGCGCTGCGCACCCAGGTGATCCCGCTCGCCGGCTCGGTCGAGCTTGCCGTGCGCCTCGGCCTCGCCGACGCCGAGGTGGATCTGGTGGAAACCGGACGCACGTTGCGCGAGAATGGGCTGCACCCGGTGGAGGAGTGGCTGCGCGTCGCGCCGGACCTCATCGCCAACCGGGCGGCGTTCTACGTGTCAGGGGACGAGATCCGTGCGCTGCGGCGCACGCTGGGAGGCCAAGCATGAGAATCTGGCGCAGCGACGAGGACAAGGGCCGCAAGTATTTGAACCGTCTGGAGAATCGGTTTTTCGAGGTGTTCTCTCCCGAGCTCGAGGAGAAGGTTCGCAAGGTGGTCACCGCGGTGCGCCAGCGGGGCGACAAGGCGCTGGTGTCGTTCGTGCGCCGCTGGGACCTGGCCGGCCTGGCGGTGGCCGACTTCCGGCTCCACGGGCGGGTCGACGGTCCCGAGCAGGTGAGCGAGGAGTTCACCTCGGCGGTCGAGGTGGCGCTCGCCAATCTGCAGGCCTTCCACGAGCCACAGCTCGCCAAGGGCTACTCGCACGATCACGATGGCTGCGAGATGGGCATTCGCCTTCGGCCGCTGGAGTCGGTTGGTGTGTATGTGCCGGGTGGTGCGGCGGTCTACATCTCGACGCTGCTGATGGCGGTGGTGCCGGCGCGCCTTGCGGGCGTCGGACGGATTGCGGTGGCGACGCCGCCGCGCGCCTTCCTGAGCTCGCCGCAACTGCGCTACCTGCTCGACCGCCTCGATCTTCACGAGGTCTATCTCATGGGCGGCGCGCACGCGGTGGCGGCGCTGGCCTATGGCACCGAGTCGGTGACCGCGGTCGACAAGATCGTGGGTCCGGGCGGGCGCTGGGTGGCCGCGGCCAAGCGCGCCGTGTTCGGCGCCGTCGATGTTGACATGATCGCCGGGCCCTCCGAGCTCGTGGTGCTGGCGGACGCTCACGCCGAGCCCGAGATCGTCGCCGCGGACCTGCTCGCCCAGGCCGAGCACGACCCCGACGCGCTGGCGGTGCTCATCACGCCCTCGCGGGCGCTGGCCGAGAGGGTCGACCGGCGCATCGCCGCGCGGTTGCGCACGCTGCCGCGCGAGGCGAACGCCCGCCAGGCGATACGGCGCTGGGGCGCGATCCTGGTTGTCCCCGACCTGCCGGCCGGAATCGAGCTCGCCAACCGCATCGCCCCCGAGCATGTCGAGCTTCTGACCCAGGACCCGCTGCGCTTTCTCGAAGGGATCGAGCGCGCCGGCGCGGTCTATCTCGGACCCTGGTCCTCGGCGGTGCTCGGCGACTACGTGGCGGGCAACAACCATGTGCTGCCCACTGCCGGCGCGGCGCGCTACGCCTCGCCGCTCGGCGTCTGGGACTTCATCAACCGCACCGCCGTGATCCGCATCGCGCCCCATCGCTATCCCGGCCTGGCCCGGGCCGCCAGCACCTTTGCGGCGGTCGAGGATTTGCCGCTGCACGCCGAGGCGCTCACCGCCGGGAGTCGAGGGAGGCTGTGAGGAGCGAGCTGGCGCGGCGCGCCGGCGGAGGCGAGCGGTGATTCGGCCGTCGCGCGATGAGTTCGCTCGCCTCGCGCGGGAGCACGCCGTGGTCCCGGTGGTGCGCGAGCTGACCGCCGACACCGTGACGCCGACCGGCATGCTGCTGCGTCTGGCGCGCGCCGGCCGGCGCCCGTTCCTGCTCGAAAGCGTCGAGGGCGGCGATCGGGTCGCCCGCTGGTCGTTTGCCGGCGCCGATCCGGCCCGGGTGGTCACCCTCAGCCGCGGGCGCGTCGAGGTCGACGCTCGCGAGGTGGCGGGCGATCCCATCGCGGCGCTGCGCGCCCACCTGGTGGGCAAGGGTCGCGCGCCGTTGGAGGACCTGCCGCCATTCGCCGGGGGTGCGGTGGGGTGGCTGGGCTACGACGCGGCCCGCCTGCTCGAGCGCGTTCCCGAGCGGCTGCCCGATCCGCTCGGCCTCCCCGATGCGTCCTTCGGGGTCTACCCGGTGGTGGCCGCGCTCGACCGGGTGCGCCAGCGCCTGCTCCTGATCGATGCCGTCGGGATGGCGGGCGCTGCCACCGCCGCGGGCGCCTACGATGAGGCGCTGGAACGACTGGCGGCGCTCGAGCAGACGCTCGCCGCGCCCCTCGACGAGGCGCGGCCGGCGGCCCTGCCGCGCCCAAGCGGGCGCGCGCAGCCAGGCCCCTCCTGGCAGGTGGCGCCGGCTGACGAGCGCTTCCTCGCCATCGTCGGCCGGGCACAGGATGAGATCGCCGCCGGCGAGGCCTTTCAGATCGTCCTCTCGCGCCGCTGGTGGCGCGCCGTGGCAGCCTCGCCGATCACCATCTACCGCGCCCTGCGGCTCACCAACCCGTCGCCGTACATGTTCTTCCTCGATGCCGGTGAGGCGCAGATCCTCGGCGCCTCGCCCGAGACGCTGGCGCGGCTGCGCGGGCGCGAGGCCTCCACCTGCCCGATCGCCGGCACCCGCCGCCGCGGCGCCACGCCCGCCGAGGACGCCAAGCTCGCCGCCGAGCTCTGCGCCGACGAGAAGGAGCGCGCCGAGCACCTGATGCTGGTCGACCTCGGGCGCAACGACATCGGCCGCATCGCCCGGACCGGCAGCGTGAAGGTGACCCGCTTCATGGAGGTCGAGCGCTACTCGCATGTGATGCACCTGACCAGCGAGGTGCACGGCGAGCTCGACGCCGGGCTCGACGCCCTCGATGTCCTGCTTGCGTGCTTCCCGGCGGGCACGCTGTCGGGCGCGCCGAAGGTGCGGGCGATGGAGATCATCGAGGAGCTGGAGGCGTTGCGGCGCGGCATCTATGGCGGCGCCGTCGGCTACTTCGACGGCGGCGGCGACATGGACGCCTGCATCGCTATTCGCACCGCGGTCGTGGCCGGGGGGGCGCTGCACGTGCAGGCGGGCGCCGGGGTGGTCTACGACTCCGCGCCCGAGCACGAGCTCGCGGAGTGCGCCGCCAAGGCCAGGGCTCTGTGCCTGGCCGCCGAGCTGGCCGAGGGGATGCAGCCGTGATCGTCATGATCGACAACTACGACTCGTTCACCTACAACCTCGTCCAGTACCTGCGGGAGCTGGCCGGCGGCGAGGAGGTGCGAGTGGTGCGCAACGACGCCGCCAGCGCGGCCGAGGTGGTGGCCTGGCAGCCGCGGGCGATCGTGCTCTCGCCGGGTCCGGGCGTGCCCGAGGCGGCGGGAATCTGTGTCGAGCTGATCCGGCGGGCCCCCACCGTGCCGCTGCTCGGCGTCTGCCTCGGCCATCAGGCGCTCGCCGTCGCCTGTGGCGGCCTGGTCGTGCGCGCGAGCGAGCCCCGCCATGGCAAGCTCTCCGACGTGCATCACAGCGGGCATGGGATCTTCGCCACGCTGCCGGACCCCTTCACGGCCACCCGCTACCACTCGCTGGTGGCCAAGCGGGAGACGCTGCCGGCCGAGCTCATGGTGAGCGCCTGGACCGCCGACGGCCTGGTGATGGGCCTGGAGCACCGCCAGTGCCCCCACTTCGGCGTTCAGTTTCACCCCGAGTCGTACCTCACCGCGGGCGGCAAGCAGTTGCTTGGTAATTTCTTGAGGATTGCAGGAGTGGCCGCGTGAGCGATCAGCTATCAGCTATCAGCTATCAGCTCTCAGCAATCAGCCAAGAGTTGAAAGCCTCCCGGGTGGGGGAGCTGAAAGCTGAATGCTGATGGCTGAAAGCTCCCGGGTGG
>JAZDGE010000162.1:0-4398 GCA_043807175.1 Acidobacteriota bacterium | reverse complement strand
CTCATGAGGACGCCCTCGCCCAAGCCGCGTAAATACGTCACCGAAATTCCGGTCCAGAGTACTTAGTACTCTCGGTCGGAAATACGGTCACGCACCGAGAACGCCGATGCGCCGCGCCCGCAAGGCGCGCGACCGAGCCGTATCGACGAGTGATACGGCGCAGGGAGCGCATCGCCGCGGGCGCGGATGCAGCGGCGTTCGAATGCGAGCGTATTTCCGACCGAGAGAACTAAGTCCCTCACATCGTGGAAGCGCTGCTAGAATCTCCCCGCATGCTGCCGGCTCACCATCCGCGCAGGCTCGAGCGCTACCCCCAGGTGGGTGGCGAGGCGCCGGCGCCCCAATCGGAGGAGTCATGAATACTCGCGCGCGCAAGTACGACTGGTTCGCCCTCGGCGACATCAACGGTTTCTTCGGGCTGATGTTCGACAACCTCACCGTGCTCTCGTTCCTGGCCGGGATCCTGGTGTTCGTCTTCGGCTACCCCGCCGACATCGTGTACACCAAGATGTTTCCCGGCACCGCCTTCGGCGTCCTGTTCGGCGACCTGGTCTACACCTGGATGGCGTTCAGGCTCGCTCACAAGACCGGCAATCCACGGGTCACGGCGATGCCCCTCGGGCTCGACACTCCCTCCACCATCGGCATCGCCCTCGTGGTCCTCGGCCCGGCCTTCCTATCGCTCAAGGCGACCGGCATGCCGGAGCGGGAAGCCGCGATGATGACCTGGTACATCGGCATGGCCACCATGGTGATGATCGGCGTGGTCAAGCTCGTGCTTTCGTTCTGCGGCGGCTGGATCCAGAAGGTGGTGCCGCAGGCGGGGTTGCTCGGCTCGCTGGCCGGAATCGGCCTGGCCCTGATCGGCTTCATCCCGCTCGTCGACATCTTCGGCCTGCCGCTGGTGGGCATGGTCTCGCTCGGCCTAATCCTCTACAACCTGGTCGCCCGCATCAGGCTGCCGAAGCACCTACCGGGGGTGCTCGCGGCGGTCGTCATCGGCACCGCGCTCTACCATTTACTGGGGCCGATGGGGCTGGTCGGCGGCACGTACGCGGTCCCGTCGGGCGAGCTGCACCTTGGCTTTCCCACGCCGACGCTCGGCTTCGTCAAGGGCTTCATGGCCGCCCTCAAGTACCTGCCGATCGCGATTCCGTTCGCCCTGCTCACCGTGGTGGGCGGGATCAATGTGACGGAGAGCGCCCGGGTGGCGGGCGACGACTTCAAGACCCGCGACATTCTGCTCACCGAGGCGGTGGCGACCCTGGTGGCCGGGGTGTGCGGCGGGGTGGCGCAGTCGACGCCTTACATTGGGCAGCCGGCGTACAAGGGAATGGGCTCACGCGCGGGCTACACCCTGCTCACGGGTCTCTTCGTTGGTCTCGGCGGAATCTTCGGCTATGTCTCATTCATCGTCGAGCTGATCCCCCGCGCGGTGCTCGCCCCGATCCTGATCTTCGTCGCCCTCGACATCATGGTGCAGGCTTTCCTGGCCTGCCCGGCGCGCCACGCGCCCGCGGTGGCCTTCGCCTTCTTTCCGACAGTCGCGCGGTTGCTGGCGATCAAGCTCGGCAACCCGGCAATCGTTCCGGCGGAGCACTTCGCCAAGCTGCTCACCGCTCCCGGCAAGGAGCTCCCCGAGGTGCTCGTCACCCTGGCGCTGGGTAACGGCTTCATCCTCACCGCCATGCTCTGGGGAGCGTTCCTGGCCGAGCTCATCGACCGCCGGCTACGGCTGGCCTCGCTCTACCTGGGCATCCTGGCCACATTCACCTTCTTCGGCGTGGTCCATTCCTCGTCGCCGGACGGGAACATGTATCTGCCCTGGTCGCTGGCCGAGCCGCTTGCGCGAGCGATTCCGTATCAGTTCACTTCCGCCTATCTCGTGCTGGCGGCGCTGCTTCTCCTGCTCTCGTTCACGCGGGCGGCGAAGGAGCCGCCGGACACCGATCTCGGCCATCCCGACTTCGGCTAGGGAAGGTCCTCCTCGTCCATACCGAAGAAGTGGCCGATCTCGTGGATCACTGTGTCCTGGATCTCGCGCACCAGCTCGGCGCGGTCGCCGCACTCGGCGAGCAGCGGTTGGCGGTAGATGGCGATGCGGTCGGGCAGCACATTGGCATAGCTTTCACGCGCGGGCAGCGCGACGCCGTGGTAGAGCCCGAATAGGGTCTCGGTGGCGGGATCGAGGCCGGCGTCGAGCAGATCTTCCTCGCTCGGCGCCTCCTCGACCACGACGGCGACATTATCGAGGTACGGCGCGACCTCGGCGGGCAAGGCGTCGAGCGCCCGGGCGACGACCTTCTCGAACTCCTCGCGGCTCATCCTCATCATCGGGGTATGATAAGCGCTGCTGGCGGATGATCTCTTGGGGGTGGCATGGAAAAGCTCGTCTCGGCGCTCGGTTTCGTCGTCTTCCTCGGTCTCGCCTTCGCGCTCTCCCGCAACCGGCGCGCGATTCCCTGGCGAACGGTGCTCTGGGGGATCGCCTTGCAGGTGCTAGTTGCGGTGCTGATCATCAAGACGCCCATGGGCTTCGAGTTTTTCCGCCGGGTCGGGGGGCTGACCAAGCACTTCCTCGACTTTTCCGACGCGGGGGCGCGTTTCGTCTTTGGCGAGAGCTTCACCGATCACCTTTTTGCTTTCAAGGTGCTGCCGACGATCATCTTCGTCTCGTCGTGCATGACGCTGCTCTACTACTTCGGCGTGCTCCAGCGGGTGGTCGAGGGTATCGCCTGGGTGATGATGAAGACGATGGGAACCTCGGGCGCCGAGTCCCTGTGCGCGGCGGCGAACATCTTCGTGGGTCAGACCGAGGCGCCGCTCTTCATCCGGCCCTACGTGCCGCGGCTCACCCAGGCGGAGCTCCTCGCGGTGATGACTGGCGGCTTCGCGACCATCGCCGCCGGCGTGATGGCGGTCTACATCTCGTATGGCGTGCCGGCGGTTCACCTCATCGCGGCGTCGGTGATGGCGGCGCCGATGGGGCTGGTGGTCGCCAAGCTGATGCACCCCGAGGATGGCCAGCCGGAGACCCGAGGCAAGGTGAAGGCCGCGGTCGAGACGCCGTGGGTGAACGTGGTTGACGCGGCAGCCTCGGGCGCCACCGACGGCCTTAAGCTGGCGCTCAACGTGGGTGCGATGCTGATCGCCTTTCTCGCCTTGCTCGCCCTCTTCAACGGCCTGCTCGGTTGGGGCGGAGGGTTGGCGGGTCTGCCCGGGCTCTCGCTCGAGTGGCTGTTCGCCCGGGTGCTGGCCCCGGTGGCTTGGCTGATGGGCGTGCCCTGGGAGGAGTGCGGCCGGGTCGGCGTGCTTCTCGGCAAGAAGGCGGTCCTCAACGAGTTCATCGCCTATCTCGACCTGAAGACGTTCCTGGACAATGCCAAGCTTCTCGCTGGCGGCGGCGCGGCGGCGGGCAGCCTGCCAGTGCTGTCGGAGCGTGCCGTCGTGCTGTCGACCTATGCGCTGTGCGGCTTCGCCAACATCGGCTCGATTGCGATTCAGATCGGCGGCATTGGCGGCATCGCGCCCACCCGCCAGCAGGACCTGGCCCGGCTCGGGGTGCGGGCGCTGATCGCGGGCTCGCTCGCGAGCTTCGCCAATGCCTGCGTGGCGGGAATGCTTCTCTAGGAGCGCTGATGAAACGGCTCTCACTGATGTGTGCAGTGGCGGCGGCAGGCTGCTCAATGGGGGACAGCTCGCTGCCGGTTTCCCAACCGGACACGCCGGTTTACGGCCGGGTCGCTGCGGTGCGCGAGCTCGCCGGCGAGCCTGGCATCTGGGAGCTCGAGGCCAAGGCCGGCCTGCCGGAGAGCCTGCAGGCGGTGATGCGCCGGGAAAGAAAGCTCATCCCCTTCCTCGAGAAGGACCTGGCGGTCAAGATCCGGGTCACTCCCGACTCCCTTTGCATCGCCAACCTGCGGGCCACCGACGTGGACAGCCTGCGCGCCGGGCAGGAGTTTGCGGCGATTCCCCGGCCGGGCAGTTGTGCGATGGTCGGAACCAAGCTGTTACTCGCCGAGGCGGCCGAGGTTTACCTGTTCAGCGCCTATCAGGTGCGGTTTCTGCCGCGTTCGCTCGAGCTGCTGCCGAAGGAGGTGACGGCGGCCGGAGACGAGGCGCGGATCAACTCGCCGGGATACGAGGGGACGCCGCTGCCGATCCGGGGCGGCCAGACCGTCTACTTCGCCGCCGGCCTGCTGCCCTCATGGCGTGACGGTGGCTCGCCGCGTGGCGCCGTCCGCGACGGGATGCGCCTTGCGGATGGCACACTGGCGCCCTGGGCGGTCGGAGGCACCCGGCCCTACCGCGTCGAGTGGCAGGGCTCCTCGTGGGGCAAGCCGGAGCGAGTGGTGCTGGCGGGTGTTCCTGAGGCCGCGAGCGCGCGCCTCACCTGGG
>JAZDGE010000161.1:0-9281 GCA_043807175.1 Acidobacteriota bacterium | reverse complement strand
CCCGTGTTCGGCTCCTTCTCGGACCTCCTCGCTCCCGTCCTCGGCGAGGGATCCCTCGCCACCACCTCGCCCCGCTGAGCCCAGAAACCGAGCCGGCCCCAGCAGCTTTCCGCCTCTCGCCTTCTTCCGTCCTTCTTTTGCCTTTCCCGTTTTGCCTTTCTTGTCTCTTTCCTTTCGCCTTTCCCCTGTCGCCTTTCCCCTGTCGCCTGTCGCCTTCCTTGCCTTTCCCCTTTCCCCTGTCGCCTTTCGCCTTTCGCCTTCTTTGCCTTTCGCCTTTTGCCTTTCCTGTTTTTCCCCTGTCGCCTTTCGCCTTTCGCCTTTCGCCTTCTTTGCCTGTCGCCTTTTGCCTTCTTGTCCCCCTGCCTTGCGCTAGAATCCCGGCGTGAGCCACCGCGCCCGCCTGCACCAGCTCGTCGACCGCTTCCCCGGCCGCCGCATCGTGCTCTACGGCGACCTCGTGCTCGACCGCTTCATCCTCGGCACGCCCAAGCGAATCTCCCGCGAGGCCCCGGTGGTCATCCTGCGCTTTGAGGATCAGCGCGACATCCCCGGCGGCGCCGCCAACTCGCTTGCCAACCTCGCGGCGCTGGGCGGCACGGTGCTGCCGGTGGCGGCCGTGGGCGATGACGAGGCGGGGCGGTGCCTGCTCGGCCTGATCGCCGGAATGGGAGTGGATACCTCCTCGATCCTCACCGTGCCGGGCTTTCGGACCGTCACCAAGGTGCGCATCCTGGCCGGCGGACCGGCCTCGCTGCGCCACCAGGTCGCCCGCTACGACATCGAGGACCGGCTTGGCGCCGACAGTTGGCGCCAGGCCCTGATCGCAAACCTGGAGCGTCTCGCTCCCGAGGGCGAGGCGGCGGCCGTTTCCGACTATGGCTATGGCGCCGTCACCGCCGAAGGCGTGGCCGCGCTGCGAGGGGCGCTGCCGAAGACCGCTCTGGCGGTGGCGGACTCGCGCTTCGCGCTCGCCCGGCTGGGCCGCATCGACGGCGCCACGCCCAACCTGGAGGAGCTGCAGGAGGCCGCCGGTCGGCCGCTCGGCACCGATGCCGCGGTGGCGAGCGCGGCCGAGGAGCTGCGGCGTGCATTGCAGGCGCGCTTCGTTGCCGCGACCCGCGGCAGCCGGGGGCTCACGCTGGTCGAGGAGGGCGAGGCTCCCGTGCACATCCCGGTTTTCGGTACCGACCAGGTGGCCGACGTAACCGGTGCAGGCGACACGGTACTCGCCACCCTCACGCTCGCCCTCGCCGCCGGCGCCACTCCCCGTGACGCCGCGATCCTCGCCAACCTCGCCGGGGGCATCGTGGTGACCAAGCTCGGCACCGCCACGCTCTCGGCCACCGAGCTCCACCGCGCCATCGACCTGGCGCCCTTCGTCGATGACTGAGAATGCCAACAGGCGGAGCGCCCGGCGCGTTCCCGCGCCAGCGCCTGACAAGCGGGCGCGCGCGAAGCAGATCTCGCTGCAGACCGCGGCCGCGCTCGCCGAGCGGGCTCGGGCCGATGGCCGGGTCGTCGTCCTCGCCAACGGCGCCTTCGATCTGCTCCACGTCGGACATGTGCGCTACCTCGCCGCCGCGAGAGCGCTCGGCGACATTCTGGTGGTGGCCGTCAACTCCGACGTCTCGGTGCGGGCGCTGAAGGGGCCGCAGCGGCCCATCGCCCCCGCGGACGAGCGCATTGAGATTCTGTCGCATCTTGACTGCGTCGACTGGATCGTGGTGTTCGACGAGCCAACCGTCGCGCAGGTGCTCAGCGAGTTGCACCCGCTGATTCACGCGAAGGGCACCGACTACACCGCCGAAACCGTCCCCGAGCGCGAGGTCGTCAAGGAGTGGGGCGGCCGAACCGAGATCTGCGGCGACCCCAAGGGTCACGCCACCACCGACCTCATCTCCGAGATCCTCGCGCGCTTCTCGCCCCCGCGTTGATGGGGGTCAGCCCTGCGCGGCAACGCGATGGGGGCCAGCGGCACCGCGACCGCCAGGCGACCGGATCGAGTCCTGCAGGCACCCCCGCACCGCATAGGCGCCAGGTGAATGTCTGGACCTGACTTGGACTTGGACCTAGACCTGGACCTAGACTTGGACCTCCCGCAGTTGGTAGCTCCTCGCGAGCATCCCGGCGGTGAGCAAACGGAAGCTGACAACTTTCTCGACTCGATGCAGGCGGGCGAGCGCCGAGTTCCACGTCACGCGGGGTGGTCCAGGTCCAGGACCAAGTCCAGGTCCAGGTCCAGGCAACGCAACAAGCTTGAGCTGGCGCCTATGGGGACAGGCGGGTGCGTTTGCTGGGTGGGATGTGGGGGAAACTCTTGACTGTCAACTGTCGCCTGCGCGGCTTCGCCTCGCCCTGGAACCAACCTCGGTAGCGGACGTAACATCTGCAGATGGCCGAGTCGCCGAGAGTCACGACGTTCCGGGAAGGCCGCGCGGGGAGCGAATGGCCGGCGATGCCCCAAGTCCTGACGCTCGCGCTTGCCTGTCTTGTCGTCGTGACCGGTCCGGCTGCTCGCGCAGCCGGGGTCAAGGAGACCGCGATGCATCACGAGAGGCCCGCCGCGAGCCCGACACCGGACCTACCCCGCCTCGCCGACACGCCGTTGGCGCTCCCCGTGACCGCCGGCGCCTGGGCGCGGATTGGCGAGCCGCAACGAATCGACGCGGCTGCGATCTTCGAGTACATGGACGGGGCCGGCGAGCTCTACCTCGGGTATCGCTTCGACCACCTCGACGCCTACGTCTACCGCGCCGCCGGCGGCAGCGAGATCCTCGTTGAGCTCTACTCGATGGGAAGCTCCGACGACGCCTTCGGCCTGCTCTCGGGCGACTGGGGCGGCGAGAGCGTGGTACTGGCGCCTGATGTCTCGGGGCCGGCCGCAGCCGCCGCAGCCCAATGGCCACGAGCGAAGTACGGCGCCGGGCTCCTGCGATTATGGTCCGGTAACCTGTTCGCGCGAGTGCTGGCCGACCGGGAAAGCGCTGAGGCGAGGGATGCGGTGCTGGCGCTCGGCCGGGCAATCGCCGGCGGACGCTCCGACCAATCGCCACCGCGCCTCGCCGTCTCACTGCCCCAGACCGTGGATCCCGGCTTCCAACTGCGCCGCGAGAGCGTCTGCTTCCTTCGCTCCCACCTCGTGCTCAACTCCGCCTACTTCCTGAGCCAGCAAAATATCCTGGCGCTTGACCCGAGCGTTGAGGCGGTCACGGCGCGCTGGGACCGGCGCCTGGACGCCGGCCAGGGCGACCGGGTGCGGGTTATTCTGGTGCGCTATCCTGACTCAGGACATGCGAGCGCTGCGCTCGCCCGTTTCCGGGAGGCGTACCTGCCGGAACTCCAGGCCGCCGCGGCTTCTGGGGGGCCGATTCTTGCCGAGCTCGAGAACGGCTGGCTCGGCTGCCACATCGAGGGCCGCGATCTCGCCCTGGCTCTCGACTGTCCTGACCGCGAGGTCGCGGCCGCCTACGTTGCCGCCTGCCAGCAGGCCCTAAGACCACAGGAGGATGACCATGAGTGAGCACCCTCGCCCTGTAACCCGCCGGGACTTCGTTCGCAGCAGCGCGGGCGCCGCGCTCGGCATGTCGCTCTACGGCGCCGTGGCGACCGCCCAGGCCGGCCGAACCCCGCGGTCAGCGAAGGTCGCCCTGGTGCGCCGCCAGGACGCGCTCAGTGCGACGCACGCGGTGAATGTAGCAGCGCTCGGCGAGATGCTGCGAGAAACCGTCACGCTGCTGACCGGCGCGGCGAGCGCACGTGAGGGCTGGCGCTCGCTGGTGAAGCCCGACGACATCGTCGGCCTCGTTCCGACGCCGCACCTCAACCCGACCCACGACGAGGTCGTCGCGGCAGTGCGGGTGGCGCTCGTCGACGCGGGCATTCCGGCCGACAACATCCGGCTGGCGCAGGGCGGGCCCGCCAAGGCGGAGGCGTGCACCGCGCTGATCTCGCTGCCGGCACTCAAGGCGCACTGGCTGACCGGAATAGGCACCGTGCTCAAGAACTACATCATGTTCTCCGGCCGCCCCTCGCACTACCACGACGAGAGCAATGATCGCCTCGGCGAGATCTGGTTGCGTCCCGAGGTCAAGGGGAAGACCAGGCTGGTACTGGTGGACGCGCTGCGCCCGCTGTGCGACAAGGGACCGCAGGTCGACCCCCGCTACCTCTGGGACTACAAGGGCCTGATCGCCGGCACCGACCCGGTGGCAGTGGAAGCGGTGTGCCTGAAGATCATCACGGCCAAGCGCGAGGCGCTGCGCGGTGAGCCCTGGCCACTCTCGCCACCGCCGCTCTGCGTCGCCATGGCCGACAGCCGCTACGGCCTCGGCACCGCCCAACTGAACGAGATCTCGATCCTGCGGTCCGGCTGGTCCGCCGACGCCCTCGTCTGACCTCCCGCCGGCAGGCGTTCGCATGCCGGCGTGATTTCGGTCGGGAATGCCTGGAAGCGCGGCCCGAAACCCTCAGCGAAGCGAGGAGCGGCAGACCGTGTCCGGAGCCCGGCGCCCTGAGCCCTGAGCCCGGGGTCCGGGGCCCGGAGCCCGGAGCCCGGGGCTCGGTCCTCCTACAAGCCTCACCCAACAGCGAGCGCGAGACCCTCGAGGCAAGTTGGGCAGTAGTCCGGCTTCTTCAGGTCCACCGCCTCGGGCCAGAGCGAGCGGTGCATCGCGCAGTCGGGCACGACGCAGTGGAGCAGGCCGAGCCCATGCCCGAGCTCGTGGGCAGCTTCGATGGTGAGGCGGCGCAGCAGGACCTCACCGGCATGCAGGCCCGTCTCCTCGGCGGCGAGACGAGCCCACGAGACCACGCCGCGGCGGCTGCCGAGCGCCGAAAGCCCGAACACATAGGCAAGCGCCGGCAGGAAAAGGTCGGCGCCCGTGACCGCCAGCGTCGACCAACCGTCCGCGGGCGCCGGGATGGTCTCGAGCAGACGCAGTGCGTCGAGTTGCACGCGCTGGCGGTCGAAGCAGGTCGCCAACGGCAGCGTCCCCAGCACCACCTCGCCACCCGAGAAGGGCGCGGTCAGGCGCACGAGCAGGTCGGCCGCCAGCCGGGGAGGCGCCTCCCCCAGCACGAGCAGCGAGACCTTCACGGCCGCTCGAAACCGTACTTCTTCATCTTGTTGTAGAGCGTCACCCGGTCGATGGCGAGCGCCTCGGCCGCGCGGGTCACGTTGAAGCCAAAGGTGGCGAGGATCTTGCGGATGTGGTCCTGCTCGACCCGCTCGAGCGTGAGATCCTCCACCGGAGGCGCGCCTGCAAAGGGGAAGTGCGACGGCTCGATGAGCTCGCCGCGACACATCACTGCCGCCCGCTCGATCGCGTTCTGCAGCTCGCGCACATTGCCCGGCCAGGGATAGGAGCACAACGCCGCGACCGCCGCCGGGGAGAAGCCGCTGATACGCCGGTTCATCTGCCGCGCGAAGTGATGCAGGAAGCTCTCGGCGAGCAGGGGGGTGTCGGCGGGACGCTCGCGCAGGGCCGGGAGATGAATGCGAAAGACGTTAATGCGGAAGAAGAAGTCCTCGCGAAACCGGCCCGCGGCCACCTCCTCTTCGAGGTCACGGTGGGTCGCCGTGATGAGTCTGAAGTCGACCTTGACCGGTGTGTTGCTCCCCACCCGCGTGAAGACGCGCTCCTGCAGCACGCGCAGCAGGTCGACCTGGACCTTCGGCGGGACGTCGCCGATCTCGTCGAGGAAGAGTGTCCCCTCGTCGGCCAGCTCGAGCTTGCCCCGGTGCCGCGCCACCGCCCCGGTGAACGCCCCGCGCTCGTGGCCGAACATCTCGCTCTCCAGGACTCCCTCGGCGAGCGCGCCGCAGTTGACCACCGCGAAGGGCCCGAACCGGCGCGCGCTCCGGGCATGGATGGAGCGGGCGAGGAGCTCCTTGCCGGTACCGCTCTCGCCGGTTATCAGCACGCTCGTGTCGGTTGGGGCGACCTGCTCCAGGAGCTCGCCCACCTCGCGCATCGCTCCCTGCCCGGTGGTAATCAGCGCCGGCGCGGCGCTCTCCAGCCGCTCGCGCAGCGCCCGGTTCTCCTTGAGCAACGTGTACCGTTCAGCCGCCTTGCGCACCAGACGCGACACCCCCTCCGGGTCGAAGGGCTTGACGATGTAGTCGTAGGCGCCATCCTTGAGCGCCTGAACCGCGGTCTCCACCGAGGCGAAGGCGGTCATGATGATGACCGTGGCATCTGGCGCCAGCTCGCGCACCTTGCGCAGGAGCTCGAGCCCGTCCATGCCGGGCATCTTGATGTCAACAAGCAGGATGTCGACGGGCTCGCGAGTGAGGGTGGCGAGCGCATCGCGCCCGCCGGCGGCCACGGCAACGTCATAGCCGTCCTCCCGAAACCACGCCGCCAGCGATTGCCGGACATGCTGCTCGTCGTCAACCACCAAAATGTGAACCGATGGGCCGATCACGTGCCTTCCTCGCCAATACCCGGTGGAGTGCCGGGAAGTCTGATTGTAAAGGCCGTCCCCTCGCCAGGAATCGAGTCGACCTCGATCGTGCCGCCATGGCGCTGGACTATGCCGTACACGACCGCGAGACCGAGCCCGAGGCCCTTGCCGTCGCTGCCACCCTTGGTGGAGAAGAAGGGCTCGAAGATGTGCGCCCGCACCTGCTCGTCGATGCCAGTCCCGGTATCGCGGACGGCAAGCTCGAGGCCGCCGTCGGGCCGCGGCGCCGAGCCCACGCTCAGCACGCCACCCTCCGGCATCGCCTCGATGGCGTTGATGCAGAGCGCCAGCAGCGCCTGCTCGAGCTGCGCCGGATCGCACATGCAGGGCGGAAGCCGGTCCGCCAGCTCGAGCCGGAGCTCGACCTGCGCGAGGTCGATCTTGTGCTTGATGAGGAACAGCGCCTTGCGGGCCAGCTCGTTGACGTCGGTGGGCTCGAACCGCGAGCCCGAGCGGCGGGCAAACAGCAGCAGGTTGGAGACAATCTCGCCGCAGCGCGCCGATTCCGCCGCGATAGCCTCGAGGATCTCCTTGCTCTGCTTGCCCTGCTCGGTCTCCACCGGCTGCTGGACCAGGCGCCGGAGCATGAGCCGCGAGTAGGTCACGACGCTGGAGAGCGGGTTGTTGATCTCGTGCGCCACCACCGCCGCCAGCTTGCCGAGCGAGGCCATGCGCTCGACGGCGATCATTTGCTCCTGCGCGCGGCGCAGCTCGGCGGTTTTCTCCTCGACCCGCCGCTCCAGCGTGCGCGCCCAATCCAGAAGCTCGAGGTGCGCCCGCTCGAGCTCGCGGGCGGTGTTGTTGAGCGAGTTTCCGAGCGAGGAGAACTCGGCGATGTCGTGGTTCTCGTAGCGCGCCGCGTAGTCACCCTTGCCGAGCCCCTCAAGGGCCGCGGCCAGGCCCCGGATAGGCACGTGGACCGCGCGCCGCAGCACCGCGATCACCACCCCGAGAATGAGGAAGAGCGCGAGGCCGGCGGCGCCAAACGTCAGCAGTGCCGTCTCCCGTTGCGCCCGCGCCAGTTGGGGCAGGGTGATGGTCACGTCGAGAACGCCAAGCAGGCGCCGTTCAGCAGGATGGGCGTGGCACGCGGCGCTCGCGCACGATGCCTCGTTCTCGATCGGCTTGATGATCCCGAGGGCAGGAACCCCTGCCAGGACGAACGACCGCGTGCGCTCGCCGGGCGGGAGCTTCTCGAGCGGGCGGTCGGCATCGTGGCAGGAGGTGCAGGCCTCGGACCGGGTGTCGACCCGCTGGCCGACCTCCTGGCCGCTGGAGGAGTAAACGATCCGGCCCTCCTTGTTGAAGACCCGCACCCGCACCCCGGGGGACTTCTCGGTGATGGCCTCGATGGTGGCGTGCAGGCCCTCGCGATCGTTGGCCAGCATGGCGGTGTGAAGGGCGCCGTAGAGGGTCTCCGAGAAGAGCTCGCCACTGATCGCCGCCGACCGCTGGGCGTAGCGCTCCTGCAGCGTCACCTGTACCGCGGCGGTGACCGCCAGCAGGAGCGCCACCACCAGGATCAAAGTCCCGGTCAGGCGAAAAGCGAGCGAGTTCAGCCGCATGTGCCCATGAATCCCCCCGTCCGGCCGGGACCACGGTAGCGCTCGCCCAGCCAAAGGTCAAAGTCCCTCGCGAGGCTTCGCCTCAAACCGACGAGGCGAAGCCTCGCGTTGACAGTTAAGAGTTGACGGTTTCCCGCACACCCCACCCAGTAGGCCCTTCCGCCCGTCCCCCACCCGAACGCCCGGTGAAAAACCTGCTCGGTTCGTCAAGATCTTCACGGCGTATGCGCTCCTAGACCGCCGGGACGCGAGCCGCGAGCCCGTCACGAACTCGTTCGTGGTGCCCTGCCAGCGCCGCCAGCGCACCCTCTGGAAAGACCGGCAGGAAACGGCAGGCGAGGACGAAGAACATCACCGAGCGCGGGTTCCACATGATGATCGGGTGCCAGATGTTCCACGGGCGCCCAAGGTCGAGGAGCAGCGCGAGGATCGCAAACAGGTAGCCAAGAAAGGCGGTGAGGATCGTCGGCCGCAAGATCGGCTTGAAGTCATCGAGGTGGAACACATGAACCGCGGCCACGATCGCGAAGCCACCGGCTGCGACGCCGATGCCGACGAGCATGTCGAACCCGATCCACAGTCCCCATCGATCACCCCTTCTCCGAGACGAGGGGGACGAACTCGGCCGCGAAGGCTCCCCAACCCTCGTCGTCGAGTGCGCGCGCCGCGCCCCGCAGCGGCAGGCCGCCATCGGCAAGCACGGCGGCTGGCGCTAGTGGCCGATGGCCAGTCAAGAAATCAGCGAGTCGCTGCACTTCCTGGCGCAGGAAGGCAGTCGCCCCGGCACCGATGCGTAGCGACCGGATCGCCTCCTGCTGGTCGGCTGTCCAGAGGCTCACAAGCCAGCCGGCGCCGTAGGGGTCTCGGCCAACCAGGTATGGGCTGCTGGTGGCGCGCTCGTTGAGGGCGATGACCTCTCCTGCGGCGGGAGCGACGATAGCGAGCTCCCGCCCACCCACGGTCAGGGTCACGAGGGCCTCGCCACGCTTTGCTTTCTCGCCCCGACGGGGCATCTTCACCGCTTCCACTTCGCCCAGCGCCTCGGCGAGAAACTCGTCCACCCCGACCCTCAGCGTCCCATCGGAAGAGATGCGCAGCCAACTGTGGGCCGGATGCAGGAAGATCCCCTGCGGTGGGCGGGGCTCGAGCATCGCCGCCGGCAACGCACGTATTGGCGCCCGGCCGTGCCGCCTTCGGAGCGCCCTGAGGGCGATATCAAGCCCGACGAAGACCAGAATCGAGATCACCACC
>JAZDGE010000160.1:0-12571 GCA_043807175.1 Acidobacteriota bacterium | reverse complement strand
TCCAGCAGCTCGAGGAGCTCGTCCTCGCGGCGGTCGAGCTCCGCGCTCTCGTTCTTCAGGGCCAGCTCATAGGCTGTGGTGGCCGCGCTCAGGCGCTCCCTGAGCGCTGCGTCGGGCAGCGCCGCGGCGAGCCGGCGAGCCTTGCGCAGGATGAAGTTGTCCACCGCGCCCGCGGCCACGCTCGGGGCTTCGGCTGGGGCGTGCCTGCGGCTGGAGAGCGTCACCTCGCGCCGGTTCTCGGTTTCCTTCTGGCTGACCACGACGTGAATGATCCCCTCGAGATCGTAGGACAGCTCGACCACGACCGGGCTGTGCGCGGGCGCGGGAAGGAGCTTGAAGTCGAACTCGCCAATTAGTGTGTTCTTCGAGCAAAGCTCGTGCTCACCCTGATACACCTCGACGTTGACCAGGTCCTGGTTGTCAACCAGGGTGCCGAACACCTCCGAGCGAGTGACCGGAATCTGCGTGTTGCGCGGGATAATCGCCGAGAAGTGATTGGCCTCGTCGAGCGACCACAAGGAGCTGTCAGGCAAGGCGAGGGTCTTGATCCCTAGAGAGTGGGCGGCGACGTCGATCAGGATGCGATCGAAGGCGCTGCCGCCGATAATCGCGCCCTGCACTGCCGCTCCGAGGGCGACGCAGAGATCGGGGTCGAGCGAGTGGGTGACGGGGCGCCCGAGCTTGCCTTCGAGGAGATCGAGCACCCGTGGGATGCGGGTCGACCCGCCCACCAGCAGCACTCGATCGATGTCCGCGGCGCGCAGCCGCGCCTCGTGGAGGGCGCGGTCCACCTCGAGCAGCGTCCGTTCCAGGTGCTCGTCGATCAGCTCGAGGAGCTCGTCCCGGGCGACCTCGAGATCGAGGTCGACGCCTTTTGCCAGCGCCTCCTCCATCACGCGCGTGTAGGGCCGAGAGGAGAGCTCGATCTTGGCCCGCTCCGCGGCATCGCGCAGGCGCGCCATCGCGCGGCGGTCGCCGCGCAGATCGGCGCCCTTGCCCTCGGCGATCCTGGCCAGCAGATGGCCCAGCAACAACTGGTCGAAGTCGTCGCCCCCCAGGTGCGTGTCGCCGCAGGAGGCGCACACCTCATAGAGCTCGCCGGCCACCCGCACGAGTGAGACGTCGAAAGTGCCGCCGCCAAGGTCGTAGACCAGCAGGTGGCGGCGACCGTCCGCTTCCCGTCCGCCGGGAGCGACGCGCGCGCCGGCCACGGCGGCGTCCACCTCGCGCTGGTCCACCCGCTCGTAGACCAGGGACGCGGCGGTCGGCTCGTTGATGATGCGCATGACCTCGAGGCCGGCCAGCTCGCCGGCGCGGATCGTGGCGCGACGCTGGGCATCCTCGAAGTAGGCCGGCACCGTGATCACCACGCGGGAGACCTCCTCGCCGCCGGCCTTCGACCCCTCGCTCTTGAGATAGCGAAGGATCTCCGCCGACACCTCCTCGGGCAGCAAATGACGATTGCCGATCGCGACCGGCATTCCCTCGCCCATGCGCCGCTTAATCGAGGAGACGGTCAGCTCGGGGTAGAGCGCGCGCCGGTTGCGGGCGCGCACCCCGACCACGAATTGTCCGCTCTTGGGGTCGAGGCTGACCACCGAGGGAACGGTGGGCTGATCATCGATCGGGAGCACGCGGGGGACGCCATCCCGCATCACGGCTAGGCATGAGTTGGTGGTACCGAGGTCGATGCCGAAGATAGTCGCGCTCATTCGTAGCTTGCCCCTCCCGCCTTCTGACCGCTGCGGTTGACCACCACGAGGGCGGGGCGCAGCACTCTGCCGCCCTGCGTGTATCCCGGCCTCACCTCCTCCACCACCATGCCGTCCGCAAGGTCATGGCGGTGGCAAACCTCGTGGACGAGGTGAAGCCGGTCGTCGAAACGGCACCCGCGCGCGGGGATGGGCTCGATGCCGAACGAGCGCTGGAGGTTGCGCACCCGCACCTGGAGCATCGCCAGAGCCTCGGCCGTCGAGATGGGGCGGAGCTCCTCGCCGCTTGCTCCCGCGCCGCGGTCCCGCTCCCCGAGCAGATGCGCCACCGCCTCGTCCAGGCGGGTCAGCGCCTCGATCTGAGCCGAGCTCAGGCCCACCGCCGGCTCCCGCTGCCCCGCCGCCGAATTCGGCAAGCCGTGCTCCTTCTTCAGCCGTTGCTCGAGCAGCTCGTGGAGGGACTCCTGCGCCTGACCCTGCCGGCGCGCCGAGCGGCGCAGGCCACGCATGTCCTCGCGCACCTCGGTGAGAAGATCGGCGAAATGCGAGAGCCACCCGCCAGCCGGCCTGCCGGCGCCACGCTCTCCGGCCGTGGTCATGCTGGCATCCATCCGTTTGCTCTCGCTCTCGCTGTCGATCATCACTCACCTGCCATCAACGCGCGGCCGGATTCTACCGCGGTCGGCGAGGGCCTGGTACGCGGCGATTTGCGGAGCCAGGTAAGACACTCTTGGGCTACTGGACGTGGTCCACCGCGGTGCTGACTTCGTTCCGGGATGCAGGGTGTGGGGCGGTCGCTCCAAGAGTGTCATGGGGCCTTGGTACGCGGCGATTTGCGGAGCCAGGTAAGACGCTCTTGGGCTACTGGGCGTGGTTCACCGCGGTGCCAAGTTCGTTCCGACATGCAGGGTGTGGGGCGGTCGCTCCAAGAGTGTCATACCTGGCACCGAGCTATTCTGGCATCGGCCTGCGGCGCGCCAGGCTCAAGCCCCAAGCCCGAGGGGAGACTTGACAGGCCAACACCTCGGCGCTAGATTGATCGAGGAAAACATAGCGAGCGTTCGGTATTTTTAGTGGAGGACACCGAAGCCGATGACGAAGAAGAGGTTGCAGTCCACATCGAGGAAACCGAGGGAGCCATAACGGTGACGCCGGCGGGGCCCCGTAAGCCTGGCGCCGCCGTCTGGAAGGTCGAAGGAAAACGGCAAACTGGACAAGGGCAATGAGGTGCCCGGGAGGAGACGATGGAAGGAAGCGTTCGAGGGTCGCAGAGAACTTGGCTGGCCGGGGCCTGGGCCCTGGCGGCGGTGGCGCTGCTGCTGGTCAACGTGGCGCCGGCGGCGGGGCAGATTGCCGATGCCGCCATCGATATCCAGGTGGTGGACCAGCAGAACCTGGCGCTGCCTGGCGTGACGGTGCAGGTGAAGAGCCCGGCGACGGGCCTCAGGCGCCTTGCCGTGACCGCCGAGGACGGAACGACGCGGATCGCCGCCCTGCCGCCGGGGACCTACGAGGTCCACTTCGAGCTCTCCGGCTTTGCCCCGCTGGTGCAGGAGAACGTGGTCCTGCGCGTCGGGCAGACGGCACGGGTGATCGCGACGATGCAGACGACCACCACCGAGGAGATCACGGTGACGGCGGAGGCGCCGCTGGTCGACGTCTACAAGAGCGACGTCTCGACCAACATCCTGCCCGAGCAGATCGAGATGCTCCCGGTTGCGGACCGTGATTTCCAGAAGCTCGCCTTCATTGCCCCCGGCGTGCAGCGGGAGCGCGGCGGCTACAGGTTCATCAGCGGGGCGCCGGTGCTGGGCGCCGGCGGCAACGCCAGCAACTCGACGATCATGGTGGACGGGGTCGACTACACCGACCAGGCGCTGGGATTGGCGCGGACGCGTTTCTCTCAGGACTCGATCCGCGAGTTCCGCGTCATCACCAACCGCTTCGACACCGAGGTTGGCCAGTCGGCCGGCGGCGTCCTCTCGGTGGTCACGCGCTCGGGGTCGAACACCCTTTCGGGGAGCTTCTTCGGCTTCTACCGCGCGGACTCGCTGCGCACCCAGGGTAAGCTCGAGACCGGTGACCAGAACTTCAACCGCTATCAGGCCGGCTTCACCGTGGGCGGCCCGATCACCCGCGACAAGACCCACTTCTTCGCCTCCTTCGAGTACATCAACGAGGACAACATCGCGCTCTTCCGGCCGCTCGGCGCCTATGCCAGCCAGAAGGCGGATGTCGCGCATCCGTTCAACCAGGTCCTGCTGCTCGGCAGCCTCGACCACCGGATCAACGACAACCAGTCGCTTCAGGTCAAGCTGGTCGGCGAGCGCTACCGCGAGGAGAACTTCCGCGTCGGCGGAGTGGCCGACGAGTCGAGCGGCATGCAGCTCAACCGGGACAACTGGAACCTGACCGCCGGCCATGTCTGGGTGCTTGGCGGCGACAAGCTCAACAACCTGCGCTTCCAGATGGGGCGCAAGAACTTCGACGAGCCCAACAACTCCGCTGGGATGTCGGAGTACTTCACGTTCGGCACCACCCTGATTACCGGCGCCAACATCGTCGGCGATCAGGAGATGACTGGCGACTACCTCGAGCTGCGCGACACCTACCAGCTCTACAAGGCCACCGCGAAGTCCAGCCACGACATCAAGCTCGGCGGCTCGGTGCAGCTCATCAAGGAAGACTGGAACTACCCGATCTTTCCCCATGGCCTCATGTTCTGGGCCAACGACACGCGCACGCTTCCGTACCGCTACGACTACGCCGTGGGTGACCCCAACACGTCGCTGAAGACGAAGCTGTTCGGGCTGTTCGCCCAGGACGACATCCGGCTCGGCCGCAACCTGACGGTCAGCCTCGGCCTGCGCTACGACTACGACAGCGATGGCAACAACCCCGACTTCACCCATCCGGTGGTCCCAAAGAAGCGCAGCGTGGACAAGGACAACATCCAGCCGCGCCTGTCGGTCGTGTGGGACCTCAGCGGCGACGGCGCCAGCATCCTGCGCGGCGGCGCCGGCCAGTTCACGGGCCGCTACCTGCTGGTGCCGAGCTTTGTCGAGAAGCAGCAGAACGGCGTCACCGGGCGCACCCTCTACACCCGGCTCAATGGAATGTTCTTTGGCCTGCCGGCGGCGTACTGGATGAGCGGGGCTGACCCGCAGCACACCGGTCTGCTGCTGGCGAAGAACGCCGCCCTCCTGGCGTCGAGCTTGGAGGCGCCGGAGGCGCTGCAGTCGAGCCTCGGCTTCACCCAGCGGCTCGGTGATTCGGGGCTCTTCCTCGACCTCGAGGCGGTGTACGTCGACGGCGACAACGAGATCATCGTCCGCGACGTCAACTGGAGCGGCAACGCGACCCATGTACGGCCCAACGCCGCCTGGGCGCAGATCAACATGTACACCAACCAGGGGCACTCCAAGTACAAGGCCCTGACAGCGAGCCTGAACGGCACGCTCCACGGCGGTCACCTGCTCGCGGCGTCGGTGACCTACCAGGACAAGAAGAACATCTCCGATGACTTCTCCCCGGCGCTAGTGGAATACCCTAGCGATCCGGCGGACATCGAGGCCGAGTGGGGCTGCAGCCGCTCGGACGAGCGCTGGCGCGCGGTCGTGAGCGGAGTGTTCCGCCTGCCCTGGGAGCTCACCGTCGCCCCAATCTACGAGTACGGCGCCGGGCAGCCGTGGAACCGGCGGCTCGGCTACGACTACAACGGCGACGGCAAGACCTCCGACCGCATCGCCGGGGTCAAGAAGTACGATCAGGACGGTCCCAACTTCCGCAGCTTCAGCCTGCGCATTACCAAGGGGTTCACGCTCGGCGCCGCCGGCCGCCTGGATCTCATCGTCGAGGGCTTCAACCTCTTCGACAATGTCAACTACGACCCGAACTCGGTGAGCAGCGCGAAGTACCTCTCCGGGCCGACGATCGCCAATCCGGCCGCGGCCTACGTCGCCAATCCGAGCTTCGGCAAGTACTTCGCAACACTGCCGCCGCGCGAGATCCAGCTCGGGCTGCGGTACTCGTTCTAGAAGCAGGGGACAGGGGACAGGGGAGAGGGGACAGCCCCCTCCCCTCCCCCTTCCACGACGCCAGACAGGGAGGAAACTAATGCCCACTGCTACGGGGCTGGCAGGGAAGGTTGTAATTGTGACCGGGGCGGCGGCGGGGATCGGGCGTGCGACCGCGCTGCGGTTTGCCCGCGAGGGCTGCAAGCTCGCCGCCTGGGACCTCGCCGAGCCGGCGGCGGCGGCGCTGTCTGCCGAGATCGTGGCGGCTGGCGGCGAGGCGATGTTCTGCCGCGTCGATGTGGCGAGCGCCGCGTCAGTTGCCGACGCCACTGCCGCCGTCGTGGCCAGGTGGGGCCGCATCGACGTGATTGTCAACAACGCCGGGATCGTGCGCGACGCCCAGCTCGTCAAGTACAAGGACGGCCAGGTGGCCGCCACGATGACCGACGAGCAGTGGGACGCGGTGATCGGGGTGAACCTCGGCGGCGTCTTCAACTGCACGCGCGCGGTCGTCCCGCACATGATTGCGGCCGGGGGTGGGGTGGTGCTCTCGAGCTCCTCGGTCGTCGGGCTCTATGGCAACTTCGGGCAGACCAACTACGTCGCCACCAAGGCGGGAGTGATCGGGATGACCCGCACCTGGGCGCGCGAGCTCGGCAGGTTCAAGATCCGGGCCAACGCGGTGGCGCCGGGTTTCATCGCCACCGAGATCCTGCGTGCAATGCCGGAGAAGGTGCTCGAGGGGATGGTTGCGCACACCCCGCTCGGGCGCATGGGGAAGCCCGAAGACATCGCTGAAGCCTTTGTCTGGCTCGCCTCCGACGCCGCCAGCTTCGTCAGCGGCACGGTGCTCTCGGTCGACGGCGGCCTGGTGGTCGGAACGTAGGAAGGCGCAAGGCGCGGGCCATGAGCAACGAGCCGCTTGCGATTCCCTCGCCCTCAAGCCCTAGGCTCCAAGCCTCAGGCCTCAAGCCTCAAGAGAGGTGATCATGGAACGGTACGCAAACATCATCTCGACCGGCCGCTACCTGCCGGAACGCGAGGTCACCAACGACGAGCTGCGAGCGCGCTTCGATGCTTTTCTGCCGGAGTTCGTCACCAAGATGGAGGAGTCCTCGTCCATCCGCACCCGCTGGTGGGCGCCCGACGACTGGGCGACCTCCGACGTGGCGCTGCCGGCCGCCGAGAAGGCGCTTGCACGGGCGGGCAAGAAGCCGGAGGAGGTGGATCTCATCATCCTCGGCACCGACTCGCCCGACTACATCAGCCCGGCCACCTCGGTCGTCCTGCAACACAAGCTCGGGGCGAGGAACGCGGGGACGTTCGACGTCGGCTGCGCCTGCGCCTCGTTTCCCACCGCGCTGGCGGCGGGGGCCGGGATGATCGCCACCAACCCGGGCCTCAAGACCGTGCTGGTGCTTGGCGTGTACCTGATTCACAAGCTCACCGACCCCAACGACCCGATGATTTTCTTCTACGGCGATGGCGCGGGCGCGGCGGTGCTTGCGCCCGGCGAGCGCCCCGGTTTCGTCGCCTCGGCCAGCCAGGCCGACGGCTTCTACGCCAAGCACTGGGGGATCTACGCCGGGGGCACGTACGAGCCGGCTAGCGAAGAGGCGGTCAAAGCCGGGCGCACCAGGGTCAAGATGATCGAGCGCTACCCGCCGGAGATCAACCACGAGGGCTGGCCGCGCCTCGTGCGCAAGGTCGCGAAGGAGGGTGGGTTCGCCCTCGACGACATCGACCTCATCATCTTCACCCAGGTGCGCAAGCCCTCGATCGAGCTGGTGATGGCGGATCTCGGCCTGCCGATGGAGCGAACCCACACGGTGATGGAGAAGTGGGGATACACCGGTTCGGCGTGCATCCCGATGGCGCTCGACGATGCGATCGAGCAGGGCAAGGTGCGCTCCGGCCAGCTCCTCGTGTTCATCGGCTCCGGGGTCGGCTACAACCAGGCGGCGGCGGCATTCAGAATGCCATGAGAAACAAGCCATCAGCACTCAGCGATCAGCTTTCGGCTCCCCCGCCCACCACACCGTTGGTGCGCTGGGCGGGGGGAAACTGATCGCTGAAAGCTGAAAGCTAGGAGCCGGGCGGGGGTGATGTGAAGGCGAGAACGATCGTGCTGGTAGCGCTTCTGACTTTCCTGGTGGCGGCGATCCTGGCGGTGGGGCGGCTGGTGTGGAAGCGGCCGCTGGCGGTCTACGCCTGGAGCAACCGGCTGGCGCCCTCGCAGCTCGGGCTCGACAAGGTCAAGGTCGATTCACCCGCCGGCACGCAGACGGCATTCGTCGGTGGCGCCGGGCCGGTGCTGGTGCTGCTCCACGGCGCCGGCGACCAGGCGGGGACCTGGTCGAAGGTCGTGGCCGAGCTCGTCAAGACGCACAGGCTGGTCATTCCGGACCTTGCCGGCCATGGCGCCAGCGCGCCGCGCAGGGGACCGATCGAGGTGGCCGCGATCCTCGCCGGCGTCGAGGCCTGCATCGAGGGGCAGGCGGCGGGAGGGAAGTTGACGCTCGCCGGCAACTCGCTCGGCGGCTGGATCGCCATGCTCGTCGCCCACCGCCATCCCGAGTGGGTCGAGCGGGTGGTGGCGATCGACGGCGGCGCGATCAAGGGCGAGAACCGGCAAGCGATCGTGTTGCCACGGACCCGCGTCGAGGCGCGGGCGGCAATGGGCCAGGTGCGCGATCCGGGCAGTCCCCGGGTTCCCGACTTCGTGCTCGACGATGTCGTACGCGAGGCGAGCAGCGGCGCCCTCGCTCGCTTCGCCGCCACCGCCGGCACGATGGAGAGCTTTTTGCTGGACGGCAGGCTCGGCGAGGTCAAGGTTCCGGTCGAGCTGCTGTGGGGCGAATCGGACCGCCTCGTCCCGCTCGACTATGCGCGCCGCATGCTGGCGGAGCTGCCCGCCGCGCGGCTCACGGTAATCCCGAAGTGCGGCCATGTCCCGCAACAGGAATGCCCGGAGAAGTTCCTCGCCGCCCTGCGGGGTGCTTTGGGGAACCTCCCGTGACCGCTGCTCACGGCATCGCGGGGGGCCTGCCACGCTTGCCGGCCGGGCGGCGAGGAACGGGGCTCGGAGTTCGGGGCTCGGGGTTCGGGGCTCGGGTCTCGTGCCCTGCGCGGAGAATTTTGAAGGCTGCTTCACGACCTTCGTTTGCCCGCCAACGCCGGCGACCCGCAGCAATAGTCAGGTCCCTCTTTGCTCGCACATGCTCCTTGGGGGGTGGGGGAACGGACCCCGGGCCCCGGACCCCGGACCCCGGGTGGGTGGGTGGGAGGGGGCAATGATTCACGGTGACCTGCTCGGTGAGCGGGCGCGGCTGACGCCGGAGAAGACTGCGCTCGTCTTCGTGCCGACGGGCGAGCGCTTCACCTACCGGGAGCTCGACGAGCGGGCGGCGCGCTGCGCGGCCGCGTGGAGCGCTCTTGGCCTGGCCAGGGGCGAACGGGTCGGACTGCTCGCCCACAACCGCGTCGAGTTCCTCGACTGCTTTTTCGCCGCCGGCAAGACCGGCGTGATCCTGGTCCCGCTCGGCACTCGCCTCACCGCCCACGAGCTGGCGTACATCGTTCACGACAGCGGGATGCGGGCCCTGATCTACGACGGCGCCTTCGCCGCCACAATCACCGAGCTTCGCCCCCTGGTCACCCTCGACCACTGGCTCGCCCTCGACTCCCCCGCGTCTCCCGCTGACCTTGTTTACGGCGGAGTGCTTTCACGAACCACGAACCACGAACCACGAACCACCTGCCTTCCCGAGGACCCCTACTGCCTCCTCTATACCAGCGGCACCACCGGCAAGCCCAAGGGAGTGATCATTCCCCACCGCATGGTGAGCTGGAACGGCATCAATACCGCGCTGGGCTGGCAACTGCGCGAGGACGATGTCTCGCCCGTCTTCACGCCGCTTTACCACGCCGGCGGGCTGGGGGCGTTTCTGCTCCCGATCTTCGCCATCGGCGGCACGATCGTGCTTCACGCCGGCTTCGATGTGGCCGAGATCTGGCGCACGATCGAGCGCGAGCGCTGCACCGTCGTGCTCGGCGTTCCCACCATCTACAAGCTGCTGATGGAGGCGCCGGAATTCGCCACCGCCGACCTCTCGCACGTTCGCTGGTTCATCTCCGGCGGCGCGCCGCTGCCGCTCTACCTCATCGAGGCCTACCAGCGCCGCGGGGTGGTCTTTCGCCAGGGCTATGGGCTCACCGAGGTGGGGGTCAACTGCTTCGCGATGACCAACGAGGACTCGGTGCGGAAAAAAGGCGCGATCGGCAAGCCGATGATGTTCACCGAGGCGAGGCTGGTCGATCCCGGCGGTGGCGGGGTGCCGGCGGGTGAGGTTGGCGAGCTGCTCCTGCGCGGCCCGCATGTCAGCAAGGGCTACTGGAACAACCCGCAGGCCACCGCCGAGGCGCTGGACGAGGCGGGGTGGTTTCACACCGGCGATCTGGCCCGCCGCGACGAGGAGGGATTCTTCACCATCGCCGGGCGCAAGAAGGAGATGCTGATCTCGGGCGGAGTCAATGTCTACCCGGCCGAGATCGAGGGCGAGCTGCTGCTGCATCCCGAGGTGAGGGACGCAGCCGTTGTCGGCGTGCCGCACGAGACCTGGGGCGAAATCGGCGTGGCCTTCGTCGTGCTGCGCTCGGCCGGCGCCGCCAGCGCCGAGGAGCTCGCCTCCTTCCTCGCTACCAAGCTTGCGAAGTACAAGATTCCGAGAGACTTCGTCTTCGTCGACGCGCTCCCCCGCACGCCCTACGGCAAGGCGGTCAAGGGCGACCTCCGCTCGCAGTACGCGCAGCGCGGGAAGGAGTGAGGCCGTGGTTCGTGGATCGTGGATCGTGGATCGTGACATCCCATGCCCGGGCCGCACTGCGGTGCATGCGCTCTTTCGAACCACGAACCACGAACCACGATTCGAACCATGGAAAACGGCGAGATGACGGAGATCCTGACGCACCGTGTCGACGGCGCCGGGCCGCCCGTGCTGCTCCTCAACGGCGGCTTGATGAGCATCTCGGCCTGGAACGGCATCGCCGAGCGGCTCGCGGACCGCCACCGGGTGGTGCGCTGCGACTTCCGCGGCCAACTGCTTTCACCCGGCGATGCCCCGCCGGAGCTTGAGGGGCATGTCGCCGACGTGGTCGAGTTCCTCGACCATCTCGGGATCGCGTGCTGCCACCTCATCGGAACCTCGTTCGGCGGTCAGGTCGGCCTGCTGCTGGCCGCGACCCACCCCGAGCGGGTGCGCTCGCTCGTCGCCGCGACGGTTGTCGACTACCCGCCGGAGTCGATGCACGAGGCGGACGAGCGGCTGCGCGAGGCCTGCCGCGAGGCGATCACCAGCGGCGACGGCCGCCCCTTCTTCGAGCTCATTACGCCGGTGATCTACTCGCCGGCCTATCTGGCCGCGCACGCCGCCGAGATGGCGGAGCGGCTGCGGACGTTTCGCGCGGTTCCTCGGGCGTGGTTTGCCGGCGGGGAACGTATCCTCGCCGCGGTCAACGCGATGGACCTGCGGCCGCGGCTCGGCCAGATTCGCTGCCCGGTGCTGGTGGTGATCGCCGAGCAGGACGGGCTGATGCCGGTCGAGCGCTCCCGCGCGCTTGCGGCCGCGATCCCGGGCGCCACCACGGTGGTGGTCGCGGGCAGCGGCCATGCCCTCGTCGTCGAGGCGCGAGAGCGGTTCGTGGAGCTCGTCGAGGAGTTCCTCGCGCGAGATGGGGTTGCGCCGGGCGGAGCAAACCGCTACCCTGGAGCTTGAGAAAGATTTCACGTTTGGGAGGAGCCCAATGAGAAAGCCTGTCTACATCGCCGCCTACCACCAGTCGAAGTTCGGCAAGCTGATGGCCCAGACGGTGCCGGAGATCGTCGCCAACGCCGTACACGGCGCCTGCAACGAGATCGGCATCGAGCCCAAAGCGATCGACCACGGCTCGATCGGGGCGGTGTGCCACATCTCACTCAACGAGCAGGGGCTGTTGTCGGGGTTACTGGCCGAGGTGCCGGGCCTGGCCGCCAAGCCGATCGAGTCGGTCGAGAACGCCTGCGCCACCGGCGGGCAGGCGATCCTGTCGACGATCTACAAGCTGCAGTTCGGCCTCGGTGACGTCGGAATCGCGGTCGGCTTCGAGAAGATGCGCGATGCCGAGGGCAAGATGGACGGCAAGCTGGTCGGCAAGGCGCTCGGCCTCTTCGCCCACCCTGCCGAGCGCGAGGGCAAGGTCTTCGTCTTTCCGCACCTGTTCGCCGAGGTGATGGACCTTTACATGAGGACGCACGGCGTGAGCGAGGAGGACCTCGCCCGCATCGCCGTCATCGAGTACGAGAACGCGCGCGCCAACCCCTACGCGCAGATGCAGAAGAACCAGGTCACCCTGGAGCAGGCGATGAAGATCGAGGGGATCAACCGCTATGTGGTCGAGGGGCTCCCCTTGAAGACCTACGACTGCTCGCAGATCTCCGACGGCTACGCGGCGATGATCATCGCCAGCGAGGCCGGCCTCGCCAGGCTCGGGCTCAAGAGGGCCGACTGTGTCGAGATCGCCGGCTACGCACAGGCGACCGATCCGCTGCGCAAGGGCGTGCGTGACGTGCTGCGCCCGGCCGGCGCGTTTGCCGCGATGAACGGCGCCTACCAGATGGCGGGGGTTCAGCCGGCCGACGTGGGTGTCGCCGAGGTGCACGACTGCTTCACGGTGATGGCGGCGATGGCCGCCGAGGTCCTGGGCAAGGCGCCGTACGGCCAGGGCGCGCGGTACTGGAACGATGGCAAGGCGAGCGTGGGTGGCGAGTGCCCCATCAACACCTCGGGCGGACTGATCGCCAAGGGC
>JAZDGE010000159.1:0-3855 GCA_043807175.1 Acidobacteriota bacterium | reverse complement strand
CGAGGTACGGCTGCAGCCGACCCGGCCGAATCTCGGAAAACCCTACTACCTGGCGCAGCCGTCGCTCGATGTGCTGGCGCTCATCGAATTGCCCTCCGGGACAGAACCCCCGGAGGGCGGTTCGAGTGCTTTGCGATGGTGGAAGTGGTCGGTGCACGTCAAGCCGATCGCCGGGACCCCGCTGTGTGAGGCGCCGCACTTTCAGTACCACGTTTCGGGCACCCTCCACGTCGTGATGGCGGATGGCACGGAGTTCGACGCCGGGCCGGGCTCCATCACCTCGCTGCCGGCAGGCCACGATGCGTGGGTCGTGGATAGCGAGCCGGTGGTGCTCGTCGATTTCTTCGGCGCCACGCACTACGCCAAGCAGTGACGGCCCATCGGTATAGGCGGCGCTGACTCGGGCCTGGGAGAAGCGGAACCGACCATGCTCCCAGGCCCGGGGTGCGGGGCATCGCCCCGGAGCCTGGGCTCTGGGTGTCACGCGGCTCTTTACCAGGCCGTGCTTCGTGAGCCGGGTACCGAGTTGCTGGCCGCGGCCCCGACGGCGTCGGGAGGGGCAACCCGGAGGCGGAAGCGGCCGTATACGGTGCGATGAAGCGCAGTGTGCCACTTGCCGGGTTTCGCGGCTTCACGCCGACGACGCTCGAGTTCCTTGCCGAGGTGAAGCGCCGTGACAGCCGCGACTGGTTCGAGGCGCACCGCCCCGTCTATGAGGAGCACGTGCTCGGCCCGTGCCGCGAGCTGGTCGCCGCGCTCGCCGAGCTGATGGTCGACATCGACGCCGGCTTCGACGTCTCTCCGCTGATCGGCGCGACGATCTCACGCCTCCGCCGCGACACGCGCTTCTCCCGCGACCCGTCGCTCTACCGCGATCACGTCTGGCTCGCTTTCAGGCGGCGCCGGGAGGACTGGCAGGACGCCCCCGCCTACTTTTTCGAGATCTCACCCACGGGCTGGCGCTATGGCATGGGGTACTACCAGGCCTCTCGCCGAACCATGGACGGCCTGCGCCGGCGCATCGACCGTGACCCTGCCCGCTTCGTCGCGACCATTGCCTTTTGCCGCGAGGGGGGCGGGATCGAGCTGGTGGGGGAGCGCTACCGGCGCCCGCTCCCGTGCGATCACGGCCCCGAGGTCGACGCGTTCTACCAGTGCAAGAGCTTCTACCTGGTGGGCAACCGCGGCGTCGACGAGCTGCTGTTCTCGCCGGACCTCGCCACCGAGCTGGAGGGGGCCTTCCACGCGCTCGCGCCCCTCTATCGCTTCCTGCTCGAGGTGAGCCTGGAGCGCGCTCCGGCGCCGGGCCGGTAGCGCCGACTCTCCGGCGCTGCACCTTGACGGGGCCTCGACAAACCCTACACTCGACCCAATGAACGCGAGCTTTCGATCCCTGAGAAACGCGCAAATGGCGGAGGTGCTTGTGAGCCAAGAACTCATCGGGGTATGCGTAAGAAAGCTCTCCCGTTTGCTCGCTACCTGCGGCATGGTTGTAAGCATCGCCAACGCGGGTTTGGCGCAGGCGCCTTCAGGGCCGCCGCAGGGCGGTGGTCCCTACCGAGCCAGCGAGCTGGTGGAGCTGGTGAAGCTCGATCCCACCCTCAAGCTCGACATCCGCTACGCCACGGCGAACAACTTCGTTGGCAAGGCCGTGTATCCCGAAGCGCGTGCATTCCTGCAGCGGCCGGCGGCCGAGGCGCTCGTGTCGGTTCACCGCTGGCTGAAAGAGCGAGGCTACGGCCTGGTAGTTTTCGATGCCTATCGGCCCTGGTCGGTCACTAAACTGTTTTGGGACATCACGCCCCCAGACAAGCGGGTGTTCGTGGCCGACCCGGCGACCGGATCTGTGCACAATCGTGGATGCGCGGTGGATGTGGGGCTCTTCGACCTTCGCACCGGTCGCCAGGTAGAGATGCCGAGCGCCTATGACGAAATGACCGACCGCTCCTTCGTGACCTACCCGGGCGGAACGGCGGAGCAACGGGCGCACCGGGATCTCTTGCGAAAAGCCATGGAGCGGGACGCCTACTTCTTCGTTTATCCAGAAGAATGGTGGCACTACAATTTCAAGGGTCTCCGGAACTACGCGATCCAGGACATACCCTTTCCGGCCAGCGCTTCTCCGTCTGGGCCAGCCAAGCCATAGTCGCCCTGGCCGTATCTGGGCTCGAGTCCTCGCAAGGCGAGCGCCTCGGCGGCGCCGAGCGCCTCGTCGCGAGTGGCGCCATAGGCCATGACGCCCGGAAGGTCGGCTACCTCGGCGATCCAACGCCCGTCAGCCTCGCGCTCAAGCTCGACCGTGAATCGCATGGATCGATGCTATCACGGGAGAGCGCGCCGCCAGCCCTCGCGACCACCCCCGGGTCACGATTTTCGGAGGTGCTCCTGGTCCGTTCTCGTCGCATCTCGCCTCGCATGACCGGTGGTATGCTTGATCAGCGGAATACGAGGCGCCTTTCTATCGCTGCTCGTCCGGAAGGACCATCGTCGAGGTCATGCGGCGCGCTCGACGCACCGCATTTGTCGTGCCGCTGGCGGACAGGAATGGAGGGCGGCCATGAGAGGATTCCCGGTCACGCGCGTTCTTCTGCTCGGCTGGCTGGTGTTGGCGGTCACCGAAGCTGGCGCCCAGGTGTTGGTGCGGCCCACCGCAGCGCCGAGGACGGCGCGCCCCGTCTCCGGCCCCCAACCCGGTCTCACGGCCGCGACGGCGGCCGCCGCCGCGGCCGCCGTCAGGGTGTCCACCCTCCTCGTTCTCACCCAGGGGAGCCCTGGCGGGGAGCTCGAGCGTTGGGGCGAGAGTCTCGCGATCTCCAAGCTACAACAGGTCACACTCAGGCTGAGGGGCACCGTGGCTGGCGCGGCAACGGCTCGCTGGGAGCTGGCCGACCGTCCCTTCGAAGAGGCGCGGGTGAACGTGCTGAAGGACGGCACCCTCGCCCAGGCGCCCCAGCCCGCCAAGATCGCCGTCTTCAACATCGAGCTCTCGGGTGTGCTACCCACCTCCCCGCCATCGCCCCCGCGTCACTACTTCCTGCGCGTGACCACACTCGACGCCGCTCAGCGGACGGTGGGGCCGCCTTCCAACCCGGTGAGGATCACCTACGCCCTTCCGCAGGTGCTGGTGTTGCCGGCGGTGGAAGTGAAATCGCCGGGCAGTGCGGTGAGGATCTCGCAAACCTGCGGCGCTGACATCCTGCGCCTTACCCTCTGCGTCGCCGACGCCCGGCAGGGATGGCAGGCCCCGGTGTGCTCGGAGACCTCGTTTCCCTGCTCGCCGTACGCCTGCCACAAGGGCGGCACGACATGCAACACCGCGTGTCTCACCAACGGGGACTGCAAGCGTGGGGCGCGCTGCGTCATAAGCAGCGGCCTGGCGGTGGTCGGCACATGCGTGATGCAGTACTCGCTGTGCTCGCTCGATGGTGACTCGGTGATCACCCCGTCCGGCAGCCTCGGGTGCGGCCTCTACAGGTGTACGGATTGGGCCGGGCCAGCGCGCTGCCTCGAATCCTGTATGAGCACGGCCGACTGTGTGCGCGGTTTCGCCTGCGACGCCGACATGCACTGCGTCCGTTGGGACTAGACGTCTGACAGCGCCAAGATGTGAACGAATGAGCTAAGTTTTCCCGGCGGGCAAGGCGGCGCGTCGTGTCAAGAATCGAGAGTCGAGAGTCGAGAGCCAACGACGAAGCACCCAGGCGGCTCATCGATCTCAGGCTTGAGGCGTTGCGTCTGCGACCGATCGCGTTCGGTGCGGGACGGGTGGGCGGTTTTTCTGGGTGGGGGTTGGTGGAAGCTCTCGACGCTCGACTGTCGACGCGAGGCGTCGCCTCGTCGGTTTGAAGTGGAGCC
>JAZDGE010000158.1:0-2697 GCA_043807175.1 Acidobacteriota bacterium | reverse complement strand
TCCGGACACCAGCGAGCAGCAGACAGCCGGCCAGGCCAACGAGAGTCACCGCCGTCGCGGGCGCCAGGGCCGGCGGCCAGTAGCGCCACTCCACCACATGGGTCCCATCGGCCACAACCACCCCCATGGCAGCGAGGTTGGCCACCACGATCGGAACCCTGGCGCCATCGCGCCAGGCCTGCCACCCGGCAGCCAGCGGCACGTGAAGCACCGCCAGCACCTGTCCCCGAGCTCGCACCTCGGCGCGCCAGCGCCAGGGGCGCTGCTCGAGCAGCTTGAGCGTTCCCTCGCCGCCAAGCTCCAGCGGTTCCTCGACCACCGCGGCGCTGGCGAAGGGCACCTGCTCCCATTCCCCGGCGACGGCCTCGCCAGGCGGCAGCACCGCCGTCGTTGCCAGGCGAAGCACCGGCTGTGCGCGGAGGTTCCGGTACACCCGGCCCTCGGGTGTGCGGAAGACCTCTTCCCAGCCCGCGCCAAGGGCGCCATCCACACCTTCCGGCCCAGTCGCGAGGAAGCGGGCGCCCCAGGCGCCCGCCAGGCCGGCCCAGGGGCGCAGCACGGGCCCGGGAAGGTGCTCGCCCTCGGCGCCGAGCGCGCGGTGCAGCCGGGCGAGGGAGGCCGGGCGGAGAGGGTCATGGCTCCGCAGGTCGGAAAGCCCCCAACGCGCCGCCAGGTTGGGAGGCAGCGCGCCGCCGAGGCCGAGGACCCGCCCCCCTTCGCGCCCCGTCAACTGCTGCAGCTCGGCGATCAGTGGCGGGGCACGCCAACTGCTGGCCTGGGACCCGGGAAGAAGGCCGCCGCCGAGCAGGATCTCCTCCGCCAGCACCACGCCGGCAATCGGCCAACCGCCGAGCGGCGCCACGACGGCAACCGCCACCGGAGCGGCCAGCGCAAGCGTGCGGGAAAGGTCGCGATCCCACTGCGCCGTCCCGCTGCCGGCCAGCAGCAGTAACGCAAGCTCGCCTGAGAGAGCGAGCGCGAGTAGGCGGCGGCGCCGGGGACGTCGCAGCCATGAATCGGCCGTGAGGGCGGCCAGCACAGCCAGAGCGAGATCGACGAGAAAGCCGGAGCGTACCCAGACCATCCAGCCCAGCACCGGAAGCCTTCCCAGCAGGTGGGCGGGCCCGGGCAGTTGCCACACCAGGATGGCGGCGGCGGCCAGGAACGACCCGCACGCGAGGGCAGCGCGGCGGTGACGGCGGCGCAGTGGGGCGGCCCCGAGCAGCACCAGCGGTGTGACTCCCACCCCGAGCGCGACCGCGGCATGGGCAAAGGGCATCCGCCAGGTGCCCGCCGCCGGATGCCCGTCCCGCCAGGGCGCCACGAGTAGCGCTCCCACCCGGGCGCGTAGGGTCCAGTCCACGTCGGGGCCCGGGTAGTTGGCGTGAGCCGCGGCGGCGCCGAGCTTGGCGGATCCGGCGATCGTGACGAGCGCGGGCATTGCCCCGATCGCGGCAACCGCCAGGGCGAGCCCAGCCACCGGGAGCAGCCGGCGGACGCGCCGCCACTTCCCCCAGCCGAGCACGAGCCCGCTGCTCGCCACCGCCAGCCAAAGGAATACAGCGCTCTCGGGGTGCACCGACCAGCCGGCCAGGATTCCCAGCAGCGCCGCGAGGATCGCCATGCTCCGGCGCTGCCCGCGCAGGACTCCGGCGAGCGCCCAGAGGCACCAGGGCGCGGCGGCAATCACCCAGGCCAGGGGAACCACCAGCCAGGACAGCGTCCCGAGGCGAAAGGCATAGGCGAAGGCGCCGATGGCAGCCGCCGCGGGGCGCAGGCCCAGCCGGCCTCCAAGCACGAAACATCCCAGCGCCGCCAGCTCGAGCTTCCAGATCGCCATCACGTCGCCGCCGCGCTCGGCGCCCAGGATCCAGACCGGCAGGTGAAGCGGAAAGGGCAGTTGCGACTGCCCGGTCGCGGCGAGCGGCAGGCCCCCACCGGCCCGCTCGCTGATCCAGGGTAGCTCGCCGGCGCCAGCCAGGCGCCTGACCTCCTCCCACCAGACCGCAAACTGAAGCGGGAGGTCGCTCTGCTCCGGCGAACCCAGTACCGGCGCCGGTGCTCCCCAGGCGGCGGCCCCGGCCAGCCCTGGTCCCAGGTGCGCCCCGCAAAGCAGCACCCGGCCGGGCAGCGCCAACAGGGCAAGGTCGAGGAGCAGTTGGAAGCAGAGCCCGCCGCGCCACTGCCTGAGCGCCAGATGGACGACAGCGAGCGGCAGGAGGATCCAGAGCGCGACCGCCATGCACGCCTCAGGCGAGGTCGGAGTCGCCCATTGTCAGGTAGAGCCGCGGCCTGATTTCGGTCGGGTCGACGCGCTCGTGGAAGGTACACATCACCATTTGCAGGTTCTCGGGGTGAACACCGCGCTCCCAGCCCCGCTCCGCCAGCGCCTCCTGGGCGTCCTCGTCGCCGCGCAGCCACATCTCCATCGCGGTGCAGCCGGCCGCCCTCGCGGCGCGGCACACGCCGCGGTCGAGCGCGGCGAGGGCGCCGCGATCCTCGCCGTCCCAGATCAGCTCCACCCAACGCAGGGTCCCCCCCAGCGGACAGACCACCGCCCAGGCGCAGGCCTGGCCGCGGCGCCAGGCCGAAACATGGGTGTAGGCAAGGCGGGGATGACCAGTGAACCGCCGGGAGATCCACTCGCCATCGCGGACCGCGGCCACCGGGTAGCGCCCGGCGGCGCGCCGCCACAGC
>JAZDGE010000157.1:0-2828 GCA_043807175.1 Acidobacteriota bacterium | reverse complement strand
GGGGAGTCTCCTCGTGCCGCGAGGGCCAGCTGGTGATCGGGGACGCCCGTCCCCACGAGGCAGGGTGGCGGGGGAATGACGGATCCCTCGTGAGGGAGGTTCTTCCCTCGGGATTGGTCTTGATCGCTGGCGCGAAGCAGTGGGGCCTCGCTCTCCCCACCTCGGCGGGCTGGCGTGGTTAGAGGATCTCGCCGCCACTCCCGCGCCACGGAGAAACCAGATGGACTCTAGTTGGTTGGAGCCCAAGGGCCGGCATCCGCCGAGGTGTTGACCGTGGTGCAACTCGCCCGTCTTCCTCCTCGCGGGTGACGCCGCAGGGCAGGCGGCTCTTGATCTCGGTGGCTAGCCGTCTAGGATCACCGGATGAGACCCCTCTCGCTGATCTCCCTCCTTGTTCTTGCTGCGCACGCGCCGGCTCGCGCGCAGATCACGGTCCTTCGCTTCGACAGGGTGGACAGTGAGACCGCCGCTCGCTTCGTCGCGACGGTCTTCCGCTTCCCTGTTCTGGCGCAGGCTGGCGACGCGGCGCCGGCCCGTTGGGAGCTCCGCGCCAAGGATGGCGCCTCGGCGCTGAGAGCTGTGGCGCAGACCTACCGCCTCGAGGTGATGTCTCTCGGAGCGCTGCGCATCCTGGCCCCGGCAGGGCTCGCCGCCAGGGAGCCACCCCCCCTCTGGCCGCAGCCTTCGCGACGGGTGGACCTCGACTTCCCGCGGGCGGAGGTGCAGAACATCGTCCGCCTGCTCGCCTCCATCGAGAAGCAAAAGGTCGAAGGAGACCTCCCGGGGAACGCGGTCGCGATCTTGGCGCGGAATATCGAGGCCAAACAACTGCTCCAGGCGCTGGCTTGGATTTGCCGTCTGGACATCAGCCGTCGTCGCGTGGTCCTCGCGGGGTCAGATCGTTGCCCTGCTGGCCAGCCCATCCTGGCCCTGGCCAGGCCAGGGTCTATCCCGGATCTCGGGCAACGCAGAGTGTTTCTTGCTGACGTGCCCGTCCGAAAGCTGCGCCTCGCAGCGACGGCAGTGGGGAGGGTTTCGCTCGCCCTCCTCGCCGAGACCGGGGTGACCGCCCCCCCGCCGCGCACCAACATCGTGCGCCGCGGAGACTGGGTCGGAAAGGTGACCAAGCCCTGTGGCGAGAGTCCACCGTTGGAGCGCGCTTCCATGGATGACCTGCGGGATGTCGAACGCTTGGAGACCGAGCAAAGGGAGTATCTCGCGCTGCTCAAGGCGCTGAGCGAGGGAAAGCTAAAAGGAACCGAGCGCGCCGTACGTGTGGCCGAGCTCCGCCAGCAACAGGCGGCCCTCCAGGATCGACTCAAGCGCCTGAAGCAGCGACAGACGGCCCGGCAAGCGAGCACGAAGCGCCGGGAGGCTTCCCTGCCGCCCGAATGCCGGCCGTGGGTTGAGGGCGAGCTCGCGTGGCGCGTTGATCGCATCGATGCCGACTCTCTGACCCTGGAACCTCTCCTCGGCCAGGTCGGGCCCACGACGCGACACGGGTTCCGTCCTCTCGTGATCAAAATGACGTCCGGCACCAAGGCCCGTTGAACCTGCGGTCGGACTTCCTTCCCGCATCGTCAACCTCCTGGTGTTTCCAAGGGGGCACGCGGGCGCAGGCATCTCGTCGGATGTACAGCAACAAGACCGGCGACTGCAAGGACGGCAAGTTCGACTGTTACTGAGCGCCTGATCAGCGCTTGCGCAGCAGCACCACGATGGTGCGCCGCTTGCCGGGCAGGATGGTGATCGTCTGCTTCACGGTCAGGAAACCGGGTCGGTGCACCTGCAGCTCGTGCACGCCGGCCGCGACTCGTCTCTCGAAGGGCGCGTCGTCGATCGTGCGGTCGTCCAGCAGCACGTGGGCCCAGCTGGTGTCGAGGGGTTCCTTGCTCAACCGCACCACGACGCCCAATCGCCCCGCGCTTGGTGCCGGCTGGCGGGCATCGCGGCGCTCGGCGGCTTCGGGCGCGAGCGGTCTCGCGTCGAGGGCCGCCGCCGTGGACGGGCGGGTGGCCGCTGCGGGCGGGGTAGCTGGCAAGTGCCGGACCGCGTCGGAGGGGGATGCGGATGCCGGGCTGCCGCCGGCGGTCGTTCCGACTTCTCGCGGCTGGCGAAGCAGCCCATAGTAGAGGCCAACGCCGGCCAGCCCGACCAGGCCCGCCACCACCACGGCGATCCCGTGACGCCGGGAAAAGGACACCGCGGGGATCACCTCGCCGGCCCCCGAGCTGAGCGTGGTCTCGACAACCGGCCGGGGAGCTGGCGGCGCGAGCTCCACCGCCGAGGGTGCGCCGGCAGTCGCCGCAAACCCCGACGCCGGGATGGTGGCCAGCGGCATAACGGTGGCGGCAAGCGCACCTTTGGTCCCCTCGCCGGCCTCCAGCCCGGTCGCGAACTCCTGGTGCAGGTCAGCCATCGACGCCTGACGCCCCTCCTTGCGCTTGCTCAGCGCCTTGGCCACGGCGGCGGCGGCGGCGGCCGGCAGATCGGGCCGGAGCTGGGTCAGGGGCACCGGATCCCTGTGCACCACCTGGAACAGGATCGAGGGGATGGTGTCGCCCGCGAAGGCCGGCCGGCCGGCGAGCATCTCGTAGAGGATCGCGCCCAGCGCGAAGACGTCGGTGCGCGCATCCACCTCGACGTTGCGGCCCTCGGCCTGTTCGGGGGACATGTAGTTCGGCGTGCCGATGAGCGTGAACGCACCGGTCATCACGCTCTGCGAGCCCAGCACCTTGGAGATGCCGAAATCGAGGAGCTTCACCACCTCGCCGTGCGGTCCTGGCAGCAGGAAGATGTTCTGCGGCTTGAGATCCCGGTGCACCACG
>JAZDGE010000156.1:0-5954 GCA_043807175.1 Acidobacteriota bacterium | reverse complement strand
CGGGCGAGCACTCCCGCGCGGCGGACAAGCTGCAGCAAGCGCGCGAGGCCGCGCAAGTGGTCCACCGCGGCTGGAGCGGCCTGCACGCCCGTTTCGGCGACCGCGCCCTGCTTCGCCTGTGGCGGGCGTGGGTGGAAACGACGATCGCAGAGTCGCGGCGCAACAGCAGCTTTGCCATCATCGTCGACAAGTTGCACCGCCGGCTACTGCTCTACCGGCGAGGCTTGCCGGCCGGCGAGCGCGCCGCCGAGCTGGGAGCTAATGGCCTGCTCCGCAAGGAGCACTCGGGCGACCGCGCCACCCCTGAGGGGCTCTACCGCGTCGTCCAACTCAAAGTGGGTCGCAGTACCAGGTACTACAAGGCGCTCCTCATCAACTACCCGAACGACGAGGACCGTGAGCGCTACGCGGCAGGAAAGCGGCGGGGTACAATTCCTCGGCGCGCTGGAATCGGCAGCTTGATCGAGATCCACGGCGACGGCGGGGAGGGGCGAGACTGGACCGATGGCTGTGTGGCCCTTTCCAATCAGGACATGGACTGGCTGTTCGCTCGCGTCGAGGTTGGCACGCCAGTGACGATCGTGGGTACCTGTGAGCAGTGAGCCGACCTGCATCGGTGTCGCCGAGGCCCCGCCCCGGCCGCCGCGGGGTTGGCTGGTGATTCCCGTCCTGCTCGCGGTCGTGCTCGTCCTGGGCGGGGGTAGCGCGGCGATTCTCGCCCGCATCGGCCGCCCCTACCTGGCCACACCGTTCGTCGCCCCGTCCTCGCTCGCCGCTGTCGACAGCGCCCCCACCGAGCTGCGAAAGCGGGCTGCACATGCCGCCCAGGCGCTCACGAGAAACCGACCCGAAGGGCCCTACATCGTCGTCGACTCCTACGAGAACCGGCTTTTTCTCTTCAAGCGCGGCAAGCTGCTGCGGGAGGCCATTTGCTCGACCGGAACGGGCGTCGTCCTGCGCGACCCGCGCAATGGTCGGATGTGGGTCTTCGACACCCCGCTCGGGGAACAAGTGATCGAGCGCAAGTCCAAGAACCCGGTCTGGGCCAAGCCTGACTGGGCGTTCATCGAGGAAGGGCAGCTTCCACCCAAGGACCTCAACGAGCGTTTCGATGGCAACTCGCTTGGCGATTATGGGCTCTACATGGCCGACGGCTACATCATTCATGGCACGCTCTTCAAGTCACTGCTCGGCCGGCGGGTCACCCATGGTTGCATCCGGCTGGGGGATGAGGATCTCGAGTTTGTCTACCGCAATGCGCCAATTGGGACGCGGGTTTTTCTTTACTAGCCTGCTCGCGGCCGGGGCTGGCTGGGCCGGCGAGGCACTGCCGGACCCGGCCCGTGTCGCCACCCTTGAGCTCGAAGGCTCGCTGGCGGCCCGGCCCGCCGTCTATCTTCTCCTCGACCCCGCCGAGCGGACGCTCGATATCAAGATCCGCGGCCTCGTCCTCGAGACCCTCGCGCTTGCCGGGATCGAGGTGGTCAGCCAACAGCCTCTGCTGGGCGGCACGCCGCCGTCGCTTCCTCCCCTGCCGGATATCTGGACCGTGGACTCGGGACCGGGCGACAGCGATCGCGACATCATCGCGCCGACCTCCCTGCGCCCCTATGATCCCGATGAGGAGGACGAGGACGAGGTCGAGCCCACGCCTGGACCGACCGCAACCCCGGCACCGACACCGACGCCGGTCCCGGAGCCGCCGACCTCGTACCGGTCCCGGCTGAGCAACGGCTGGGACCTCTGGATCACCGACCGACTGCCCCCGCAAGGCTTCTGGGCGCGTCTACGCGTCGCCATCCAGGACGGCTGGAAGCGCGCTCGCGGCGAAGGCGAGCAACATCGCCCGGCCGTCACCCTCGCCCTGGCGCCAGCGGGCGCCCGCAAGCTCAACCATCTCCTGCGCAAGGGCACGCCCCTCCTGGTCGCCGCCGGCACGCCGTAGGCAAGATCGGGGCCCGGGGTCCGGGGTCCGGGGTCCGGGCGAGGATACGGCACACAACTGAGACTGCCTGCAGGGTCGCGGGCCCCGGATAAGCTTGAACCGCACGGCACAAGCTGGTTACGATAGCGGCCGACGAAGGAGGTGGGCCATGGCGAGACCCAAGGTAGGCGTACTTCTAGCTGGCTGCGGCGTGTTCGACGGCGCCGAGATCCACGAGGCAGTCATCACGCTGCTCGCGCTTGACCGCGCGGGCGCCGAGGCGATCTGCATGGCGCCCAACGTGAGCCAGCTTCACGTCGTCAATCACCTGACCGGCGAGGTCACCGGCGAGACGCGAAACGTCCTTATCGAGGCCGCCCGTATCGCCCGGGGTACGATTCGCGACCTCGCCACCGTGGCGCCCACCGAGCTCGATGCCCTCATCATCACGGGCGGATTCGGCGCGGCCAAGAATCTCTGCGACTTTGCCCTCAAGGGCGCCTTGTGCAGCGTCCATCCCGAGGTGGCACGAGTAGTGCGCGGCGTTCACGCCGCCGGCAAGCCGGTGGGAGCTGAGTGCATCGCGCCGGCCATTCTCGCCCGTCTCCTCGGCGGCGACGGTCCGCGCCTTACGATCGGCAACGACCCGGGCGCCGCAACCGCGCTCGAGGCGATGGGCGCGCGTCACGAAAACTGCCCGGCAAATGAGATCGTTTTCGACCGTGAGCACCGCCTCGTCAGCACGCCCGCCTACATGCTGGCGGGTGGAATCGCCGAGGCGGCGGCAGGAATCGAGAAGCTGGTCGCCAAGGTACTGGCCCTGGTACCGCGGTGAGCGAGTGAAGGGAGTTTTTAGTTTTGAGTTTTGAGTTCTTAGCTTCTAGTTTACAGTTTTCAGTTATTGGTTTGCAGTCTTCGGTAGCAGCTATCAGACCTCAGCGATCAGCTATCAGCCTTCAGCTATCAGCTTCCAGTCTTCTGTCTTTTGCCTGTCGCCTTTTGCCTTTTGCCTGTCGCCTGCTTCTCAATTCTGCCGCAGCCGGCCGACGCGATCGACCACGTCGCGAAAACCCGGGTTCACGGCGAGGACCTCGGCGAAGTTGGCAAGGGCGGCTGAGAGGTTCCCACAAGCCTCGTGAGCGCGGCCCAGCTCGTAGCGCAGGCCGGTCTCGACCTCGTGGGCAAGGCCGGGAATGGCCAGCGTACGCTCGTACCACTCCAGCGCCTGCTCGGGCAGGCCCTGCTCCAGATAGGAGGCGGCAATCATGCTGGTCGCCTCGACCGCGAGCTGTGGCGACTTGGCGGCCAATTGGAACTCGCGAATGGCCTCGTCGAGCAAACCCATTTCGCGGTACGCGATGCCAAGATTGAAGTGGGTGTCGTAGTCCTCCTCGTGAAGCTGCTCCGCCACCCCCTTCTGGAACTCGCGGAAAAGCTCCTCGATCGAGACCTCACCCGCCGCATCGCTGCCAGTTGCCTTGGTGACCATCTCCTCGTCGGCGAGCTCGCGTTCGAGCTCGGCAGCGAGGTCGAAGAAGCGCTCCTCCTCGCTGAACAGCTCGTCGGCGGTGGCCTCCTGGCCGCCCCCTGCAGCGGCCTCCTCCCATCCTCGCGCCTTGAGCAAGGCCTGGCGCGAGTTGAGATCGGGGTGGGGCCCAAGCGCTGTCTGGAGCTTTTCGAGCTGTGCCGCTGCTTCCTGAAGCAGCCCTTGCTCGATATAGAAGTCGACCTCGCCGAGTTGCTCCTCGCTCGGGCCGCCGAGAAAGTCCTCGACCTCGACCAGCTCGACGGGTTCGGCCAGAACCTCGACATCCTCGGTCTCGCCTGGCGGCGCGGCCGCGACCGGGGTTGAGAAGTCGAGCGCTGGCGGCGCAGGCGGCTCGCCGGACCCCCATTCGAGCGGCGACCCGCCGTCCACGGGCATCGCCAGAGAACCGAGATCAACGGGAAAGAGCTGGGCCTCAACGCCAGGACCCTCACCCGCGGCGGGCTTGACAACCGCATCCGGCTGCCCCTCGCCCAGCCCAAGGATCGCCTCGAGATCTTCCAGCCGGACCCGCCCACGGCCGGCTTGGGGCGAAGCCCGGGGGACTTCGGGCTCGGGGAAGCCAATGGCCAGAGTCGTTGCCGGGCCCACGAGTGCAGGCTTGTCCGACGGGAGGGGAAACTCGAACTCGTGCATTTCCCCGCCGCCGAGCGTGGCGAGCAGTTGCCGTCCGCCATCGTGAGCAGGGTCCAGCGCAAACAGCCGGTGGAGATGACTGATCGCCTTCTCGGTGAGCCCGTACTTGAAGAACACCTGCGCCTCAGTGTAGAGCTCCTCGGCGCTGGTGGCCGACAGCGGCACCTCGAGTACTGGCTCTGCCAGCGGCGGTGGCGCCGGAGCAGGCGCCGCCGCCGCGACCGCCTCGTGCAGCAGAGGTGCGCCGGCGAAGGCCGCGGACCAGGGCGCCTGATCCACCGCCGCAGGGGGCTCAGGCGCGAGCTCCGACCAGTCGGGTGCAGGCGCCTTGGAGGTGTCGAGCGCCGGTGGTGCCTCGAGGTCCATCGGCACGCTCAGGTCCACGAACTCCACCTCCTCTTCGAGAGGAGGCGGCGCCCCGGGCAGGGCCACGACGGGCAGTGACTCAGGAGGCGATGCGAGCGGCGGCGGCGCCGGCAGCGCCCGTTCACCCAGTGTTTCCAGCCGCTCGTGGAAAAGGCGATTCGCCGGCTCATGCCGGGCCAACTCACGGTAGAGCTGAAGCGCGCCCTCCCGCCTGCCGCTGCGGAAGTAGGCATCCGCCAGGGCCGCCTCGATGGTCGAGAGCATCTCGGGGTCCTGCCGGCGATCGAACACCCGCCGCGCCCGCTCGAGCACCTCGATGTCGGCCGGCGTGGTTTGCAGCAGCCGCTTGACCAGCCCGGCGGCCCGCGTCCGGTCGCCGGCGGCGAGCAGGCGATCCACCGCTGGCAGCACCTTCTCCTTGGCCTCGATCGATTCGCCGACCTTGAGCATGATGTCGCCGTAGAGCTGGACCACGTCGGTCCGCTCTCCCGCCACCGACATCAGCTCGTCGAGCATGGTTCGGGCCAGCTTGAGGTCGCCGGCCTCGGAGTGCGCGTGCGCCGCTGCACGCAGAAGCTCGATACCGCCTTTCGACTGCCCAAGCGCGCGGGTCGCGAGCTCCTGTGCCTGGGCATGCCGCCCGGCGGCCACCAGGGCATCGACACAGGGAGCGACGAAGTTGCCGCTGGCGGGTCCGAGCTCGAGCGCGCGGTGGTAAAGCTTGAGCGCCTCGTCGAGCATTCCCCGGCCGAGCAGCGCCCGCCCCAGCGGGTCGATCTCCGCGCTCACCGCCCCCGCATCACCCAGTTGGACCAGCAGATCGACGAGCTTCGCCCGCGCCTGGAAGTTCCCCGGCTCGAGATCGCCGAGGCGGCGATAAATGCGAACCGCCTCACTGGCCATTTTGGAGCGAATGAACCAGTCGGCCAGGGTGAGGAGCTGCTGCCGCCCTTCAACCGCCAGGCCCTGCTTGAAGTAGAGGTCGGCAAGCTTCTCGTAGGTCTCGGTTCGCTGCGGGTCGAGGCGGTTGATCTTCTTGAAGATCGCGATCGCCTTGAGAAAAAATCCATCCTCCGAGAAGTGCTCGGCGATCCGCTGGTAGACATCGATGGCCTCGGGAATTCGGTTTACCCGCACGAGCAGGTCGCCGAGGCGATTCAAGGAGTTGGTGTCGTGGGGCGTCTGCTCGATGGCGCGGCGGTACTCGCGGATCGCGGCGTCGAGCTTGCCGCGCGCCGCGAGCTTCTCGGCCTCTTGGAGGATCTGCTCGCGCTTCGCCGTGGCCATAAGGGACAGACTATTCCCCGAAACTCATGCTAACACACGGACCGGCGCGAAGCTTTGCCGGTGCTGTGCGGACGGACCCAACCGCCGGAGCCCGGCGAGATGCCCCGGGGTGCCATAGCCCTTGTTGACTTCCCAGCCGTAGCCAGGGTGGGAAGCCGCCAGCTCCACCATCACTCGGTCCCGCGCCACCTTTGC
>JAZDGE010000155.1:0-6206 GCA_043807175.1 Acidobacteriota bacterium | reverse complement strand
GCCGTCGGCCAGATCACCCGGAACCGACGCGATGTTGTCCCAGTGCACGCCCCCTCCGCCGCCGCTGGTGGCTAGCTCCGTGTCGGTGTAGTAGAGGTCGTCGTGTCCGTGCACAGAAGGTGCGAAAGCGGTGGGGCCGTTGCCCTGCAAGGTCAGCGCATCCACATTGGTGTCGGCCGATCCGTCACCTGCAAATGACTCGGCGGTGAGTGCGCCCGCCGTCACCGCGCCACCGTTTCCCACGGAGAAGTACGATGCAAAGCTGGATTGCCGCACCCGCATCTTGACGGGAGTCGGAGGATTGCCTCCTCCTGCGGTGGGACCGGGTGAGCTGACTGCTCCGCCACCTCTCGAGCCAGGTGCGAGCGGTAGGCGATGCGCCACGAGGCCGGGCCGGTATGCGGGCACCTCGCCCGGCTCCACCGGCACCTCGAACCACGATGGGTCGGACCACCTGACGGCGTCATGCTCCTAGGTCAAATTCTTGGCCGGGCTGGGGCGGCTCCCGCTTCCGCTGTAATCTGCGGCACTGGGTGGCAGCCTGGGCCACCCGGACCCGCTGGCGCCAGCGAACGATGCCGCCGGTCGTGCGCTGATGGAGGCGCTGAAAGCCCTTAGAAGCGGGTTCTCGCCCTTGTGGTCGAGCGCTCCGGGATGCTGAAAGGGCCCGATCGAATCGCGGAGCTCGCTGAGATCACCCGGCGGGTCAGCGCAGGCTGTGCCGTGCGCTACGAGCCGGTGCGGTGGAGGCGGGGGCGGGGGCCGCGGGGAGCGCGATAGACGGCCTTGCCGCCGATGACCGTGAGGTCGATGGTGGCGTCCCACAGGTCGCGCAGCGTGATGGTGTAGGGGTCACGCGTCCAGACGATGAGATCGGCGAGTTTCCCCGGTTCCAGCGAACCCTTGAGCTGCTCCTCGTGGCCGGCATAGGCGGCGGTACTGGTGTGGGCGCGCAGCGCCTGGCGGAATGTGAGCGTTTGGTCCGCGCCCAGGACGTTGCCGGAGGGCGCCTTGCGCACCTGGGCGGCGACCAGCGTGACCTGCGGGCGATACCAGGGGGTCGTGGGAGTGTCGGAGCTGAGGGCGACGGGAATCCCGGCCTCGATCCACTCGCGGGTGAGCAGGAGGCGCTTGCAGCGCTCGCTGCCGAAGAGCGGCTCGTAGGCGTCACCCGACATCGTGATGAACTGGGGCTGGGTGCTGATGACCACGCCGAGGTCCTTGATCCGCTGCGTCGCTTCCGGGGTGGTCAGGACGGCGTGCTCGAGGCGGTGGCGGGGGTCGGAGCGGGGGTTGGCGTTCATCGCCTCCTCGAACGCGTCGAGTGCCAGATCGGCCGCCGCGTCGCCCAGGCAGTGGACACAGATCTGAAGACCCGTGTCGTGCAGGGAGCGGATCGCCTGCTTGAAGGTCGCGGGGTCCCAGGTGGGCGTGCTCCAGCTCGTACCGCTGTGGGGTTGGTGGCAGTAGGCGGTCTGGCCCTGGCCGTCGATCAGGAACTTGAAGCCGGCAAACCGCGAGAAGGCGTCGGAGTAGGTGTCCATCTCGTTGAGGGCGGGGGTGAGATCCTGCGACCGCTCGAGAGTGAAGTACAGCGACTGGCGCATCCGCATCTTGCCGGCGCGCGCGACCTCCTGGCAGGCGCGGATGGTGCTGGCGCCCCGGAGGTTGTTGTCGTGGAAGCTGGTGACGCCGCTGGCGAGGAACAGCGGCTGGTAGCAAATGACGGCCTCGCTGACCATGGCGTCCGTGAAGGTAGGCATGACGCTGCGCACGAGGTCCATCGCCGGGTGGTTGAAGAGCACGCCGGTGGGCTCACCGTGGTCGTCCCGCTCGACGATGCCGCCTGTGGGGTTGGGCGTGCCCGCCGTGATCCCCGCGAGGCCGAGCGCCAAGCTGTTGGCGGAGCCCATGTGCCCGGGCTGGTGCATCATGAAGACCGGGTTTCGCGGCGCGACGGCATCGAGCTCCCAGCGGCTCGGGTTGCGCGGGTCGGGGAGGAGCTGCAGCCAGTACCCCTTCACCCAGCGCTCCGGGCCGACGCGGGCAACCTCCTCGGCGAGCGCGTCCTGAAGCTCTGCGAGGGTCGTGACGGCGGGCGGCAGGAAGGGGGTGAGGTAGCCGCCGTAGTAGCCCATTGCCTCGAGGTGGCAGTGGGTGTCGATGAGACCGGGCGTGAGCGTGCGTCCCTTGAGGTCGATGACCTCCGTGGCCGGCCCGGCAAGCCGATTGATCTCGTCGGTCGTGCCGGTGGCCAGAACGAGGCCGCCAGCCACTGCCACGGCCGCGGTGATCGTGTCGGCCGCATCGACCGTGGCCACCTTGCCGTTGATGAAGATGGTGTCGGCCACGGTGGCGCCGGCGGTTGCGCGACCGGCAAGCAGTGGCGTAGCGGAGGCACTGACCGCCAGCAACTGCCCGCCGAATCGGCCCGCCACCACGCTACCCCCGGCCGCCATTCCGGCGAGCTTCAGGAAATCAGTGCGGCTGAGTTTCGCACCGGAGTGAGACACAGACCCCTCCCCAATGGCGAGTACCTGAGCGGGAGCGCCAGCAAGGTTTGATGGAAGTTTCATTTCTCGTCCTGACTGATGATACCCCCGGGTGGGGTAAGGTCAAGACCTGGCGAGCTCGGGTTGTCGCCCGGGGAACGGGTGAGGGTGCCTGCGCGCACTTCCGCGACTGAGCCCGGGGAAGGGGAGTGGTGGCGTCGGCGAGGATCCAGACGACCGCCTCGTCGATGCCGGCATGCAGCGCGCGCCCAGGAACCTGTCGCGAACTGGCGCCAGAGTGCCTGGGGTTCCGGTTCTCTTGACAAACCAAGAGTGCATATCTATGCTTTATACGTTTTGTATTGGTTTCAGGGAGGATCAAATGCAGGTTGTGCTGGCGTTCTCGGGCGGGCTCGACACATCGTTCTGCGTGGCCTACCTGCGCGAGCTACGGGGTGCCGAGGTCGTCACAGTAACCGTCGACACCGGGGGGATGGAGCGGCCCGAGCTGGACGCCGTAGCCCGCCAGGCGACGGCCCTCGGCGCCGTCGCTCATCACGAGGTGGACGCGCGCAGAGCAGTCTGGGAGCGCTTTGTCGCCACGCTGATTCGCGGCAATGTCCTGCGCGGTGGGCTCTACCCGGTATCGGTCGCGGCGGAGCGAACGCAGCAAGCGATCGAGGTGGCGCGAGTGGCGCGCGATGCCGGGGCCGATGCGGTGGCACACGGCTCCACGGGTGCCGGGAACGACCAGGTTCGCTTCGATATCGCTTTTGCGGTGCTCCTCCCCGGCGTGCCGATTGTGACGCCGGTGCGCGACCTCGGCCTGGGTCGCGAGGACGCGATCCGCTTTCTGCGGGAACGCGGCTTGCCGGTGCCGACCGGCGCTGGTCGCTACTCGATCAACCGTGGGCTGTGGGGGACGACGTTGGGAGGGGGGTGGACTCACGACCCTTGGGCCGCGCCGGAAGAGGATGCGTGGGGCGACGAGGGGGCACCAGCCACGGGGAGTGGCGAGGTCGTGATCGGCTGGCGGGACGGGCTGCCTGTGGCGCTCGGCGGGGAGGCGATGGGAGGTCCGGAGCTGGTCGCGGCGCTCGAGGCATGGCTCGCCCCGTACCGAGTCGGTCGAGGCATCCACCTCGGCGAGACGGTGCTCGGTATCAAGGGCCGAATCGGTTTCCAGGCGGCGGCGGCGCTGGTGCTCGTCCACGCCCACCGGGAGCTCGAGAAGCTCGTGCTGACGCGCTGGCAGTCTTTCTGGAAGGACCACCTCGGCCAGTTCTGGGGTGACCGGCTTCACGAAGGCCAGGCGTTTGACCCCGTGATGCTCGACATCGAGGCGATGATCACGAGCTCTCAGCGGGCGGTCACCGGGGAGACTCGGGTGCGGGTGGAGGCCGGTAGTTTCCAGGTGACCGGGGTGCGCAGCCCGTACTCGCTGATGGACACCGCAGTGGCGCGCTATGGCGAGAGCCACACCCTGTGGACGGGTGACGAGGCGCGGGCGTTTGCCAAGATCGCCGCGGTTCCGGCCCTCCTCGCCGCCCGGCGGGAGGACACGAGTTGGTGACCCGGCGGGCTCGGCTCGACCGCATCGCCTCCGCCACCCGCAACGTCCGACTGGAGAGCGAGGTGCTGCTCGCCAACGAGATCGTCTGCCGCGAGGGGTACGTGCTGGCGGTGCGCGTGCTCGCCGATAAGGCCGTGTACAACCAGGTCGAGGACTGCAGCGGCAGGTTCATCCGCTTGCGTGCGGGCGACGTGCTCGCCGGCGTGCTCGGGGCGCGCCGGGCGCTGCGCGGCTACGCGGGTGAGGTCCCGGCCTCGCTCTCGCCGGGCGAGACGATCAACGTGCTCAACCTAGGTGGCGTGCTGGGCCGGTGCACGACCGCCAACCTCGACCTCGGACCGCCCTTTGACGTCGAGGTGCTTGGCGCGGTGCTCGCCTTCCCCCGGACCGGGGATCGGCTGGGTCGGCCGGCGCACATCGGCGAGGGAGCGGTCGCGCCGGCCAGCCGCCTGGCCTGCGAGCTGCCGGTGGTGTATGTGGCTGGAACCTGCATGGAGGCTGGAAAGACGATGGCCGCGACCGAGGTCGTGCGCGGCCTCGCGCGTGCCGGCCGGCGCGTGGCGGGTGTGAAGCTGACCGGAGTATCGCTCCGGCGCGACACGCTGGCCATGCTCGACGCTGGAGCAGTGGCCGCCCTGACCTTCACCGACGCCGGCATCGTCTCCACCGACGACGAGCACGCCCTGCCCACCGCCTATGGCCTGCTCAACGAGCTGGCTCGCTCAGTCCACCCCGATGTCGTGGTCGCCGAGCTCGGCGACGGGATCCTCGGTGAGTACGGTGTCGCGAGCCTGCTCGCTGATCGGCCGCTGATGGCGCTGTCGGCGGCGCTGGTGGTGTGCGCGCCGGACCAGGTCGCCGCCTGGGGTGTGGTGCGACTGCTCGAGGAGCGGTTCGCGCTGCGCCCCACGGTAATCTCCGGACCGGTGACCGACAACGAGGTCGGTTGTCGGTTCGTGCGGACCACTCTCGGCTGCGCCGCTGCCAATGCCCGCCGGGGAGACGGCATCCTCGCCGCGACGGTGATGGAGGCGCTCGATGCCCACGTCTGAGTCGTTGCGAGCGGCGGTGGTGGGCGCCTCGGGATTCGTCGGTGGGGAGCTGCTCCGCCTCCTCTCCGGCCACCCGCGGGTCGGGGCGCTGCGTGCCTTCTCGGAGAGCGGCGTGGGCAAGACCTGGGCCGAGGTTCATCCGGCGCTCACCCACGTGGCGGCGGGCCGCTTCGAGGCCGGCGACCCGGTGGCGGTGAGGAGCTGGGCGGACGTCACCTTCCTGGCGCTGCCTCACGGCCGCTCGCAACTCCTGGCGGGCGAGTTCCTTGACACCGCGCCCAGGCTCGTCGTCGACATGTCCGCCGACTTTCGCATCGCCGACCGCGGGCTCTACGAGGCGGCGTACGGCCCCCACGCCGCCTTCGAGCAGGTCCAGGGCTTCACCTACGGGCTGGCCGACCGGCTCGGTGAGGCGCTCGCCGGGAAGGCGCGAATCGCCACCCCGGGGTGCTTCGCAACCGCTGCCCTGCTTGCTCTTTGGCCGTTCGCAGGGCGCCTCGCCGCTCCTGCATCTGTGTTCGCGGTCACCGGGTCGTCGGGGGCGGGTGTGGAGCCGCGGCGGACGACCCACCACCCGGTTCGAGCGCACAGCTTCTTCGCCTACTCCCTCGCGGGACACCGCCACGAGGCCGAGATCGTCTGTCAGCTCCGCGGCTGGGGGTGCGGACAACCTTGCCGGCTGATAGCCCATGCCGCCCCCCTCGTGCGTGGTATTCACGCCACGGCGCACCTGCGGCTCGTCGAGCCGGTACCGCAGCCGGGTTTGCTCCTGGCCGAGGTGTACGCCGGGCGACCGTTCGTCAGGGTGCTCGAGCGTCCCCCGGAGCTGGCGGCGGTGGTCGGTACCAACTTCGCTCACCTGCACGCGGTCCCGCGCGACGGGGGGCGTGAGGTCCTGGTGACCGTGGCCATTGACAACCTCGTCAAGGGCGCCGCCGGGCAGGCGGTGCAGGCGGCCAACCTCGCCCTCAGTCTCGGCGAGACCGCCGGGTTGACCTTTCCAGGGCTGTACCCATGCTAGGAGCCTGTCGGAGAAATGACGCGGGCCGCGCGCAGGGGACTTGCTGGCGCGCGCTGACTAATGGGGCG
>JAZDGE010000154.1:0-3995 GCA_043807175.1 Acidobacteriota bacterium | reverse complement strand
CGTGGCCACCGGCGGAGGGACCTTCGCGCGTGAGGGCAACCAGATGCTGATCCGCAGCCTCGGCGTGTCGGTCTTCCTGGACGTTCCCTGGAGCGAGGTGGTGGCGCGTCTGCCCGGCAAGCGCGGCGAGCGCCCGCTCTTCGACTCGCCGGAGCAGGCCCAGGAGCTGTTCCTGCGGCGGCTTCCCCGCTACCGAAAGGCCGACTATCGAGTCCAGCCCGGAAGCGGTGAGGACGCCGAGACCCTTGCCGGCCGCCTCGCCCTGCTGCTGGAGCGCCGGTCGTGAAGTACCTCGTGATCTCTGACGTTCACGGCAATCTCGAGGCCTTGCGGGCGGTGCTCGCGCACTGCGCCCGCAAGCGGCGCGACGCCGTGCTGTTCCTTGGCGATGCGGTCGGCTATGGCGCCTCGCCGAACCAGGTACTCGAGCGGCTGCGGGCCCTCGGAAAGACGTTGGTCGCGGTCCGCGGCAATCACGATCGCGTCGTTCTCGACCCCCGGCAGGGTGCGGCGTTCTTCAACACCCATGCCCGCCAGGCCGCGGGTTGGAGCGCCACCGTCCTGACTGTGCCCAATCGCCGCTTTCTCAAGTCCTTCACGGTCGGACCGCTGTTCGTCGAGGACGGAATCGCGCTCTGCCATGGCTCCCCGACCGACGAGGATGACTATGTTTTCACTGAGGCCGAAGCGAAGGAAGGGTTTGAGGCCATCGCCGCCCGGGTGATCTTCTACGGACACTCCCATGTGCCCTGCCTCTTCGAGCTCTCTCCTCGCGGCGGGCCTGACGAGATCGTGGGCGTCATGCTGCGCGGAAGCCGGGTCTCGATCGATCTCGACCCCACCCGCCGCTACCTGATCAACCCAGGGTCGGTTGGCCAACCCCGCGATCGCGACCCGCGCGCCTCGTACGGGATCTTCGATGCTGCGCTGAACCGCTTCACCCTCTACCGCGTGCCCTACGATTCGAACGGCGCCCAGCGCCGGATACGCGCGGCCGGCTTGCCCGCGGCGCTGGCCGAGCGGCTGGGGCGGGGCGCCTGATGTGCCAACCGCCTTGCGAGCTGGCAGGAAGGAGCGCCTGATGGAAATCGTCGCCAGGACCCGCCCGCGAGGCCAGTGGAGCGAGCTGGCGCTCACCCTTGCGCTGGCCGCGATGTTGGTGCCGGCCGCCGCCAGGCAGGCGATCGCCTCCCCTTTCGAGCCGGTGGAGCTGAGGGCCCGCCTCCTCGCCGATGCCGATGCCCGCAGGTTCGACCGCCTCGCCCTGGGCCATCTCAGCCGGCACCGGCTCTCCGGCGTGCGCGCCGCAACCGCCGCTCTCCTGGGCCAACTGGCGAACCCCAAGGGGCTGGGCCTGCTCGCCGCGCTTGCCGCCGACCCCGACCCCGTGGTGCGGGCGGCGGCCGCCGAGGCGACCGGCCGACTCGGCGCCGAGCTGGGAGCCAAGGCGTCGATCCAAAGCAAGATTGAGGAAATACTGGAGCGCCTGCTTGCCGACCGCAATCAGGGAGTCCGCAGCGCCGCCGCCTGGGCGATCGGCATGGCTGGCGCCACCCATAGTGGGCGCATGCTCGTCGATCGGTTGCGGCGTGAGGGTGACGGCGAGGTGCGGGCGGCGCTCCTGGCCGAGCTGTGGCGCTCGCGCGGCGCGGAGTGGGTGGGAGTGGCGGCGGCCGTCCTCGCCGATCCGAGCCCGGGCGTTCGTCGTGCAGCAGCCTTTTCCCTCGCTCGCTCGCCCTCGGGCGCGGCGCTGCCGGCATTGCGCCAGGCCGCTCGGGATCCCGACGCGAGCGTGCGCATTGCCGCGCTCGACGCCGCGCGCCGCGGCAAGGCAGTGGAGCTCTGGGAAGAGCTGTGCGCCGCCTGCGAGGACCAGAGCGGGGCGGTCCGCGCCGCCGCCCTCGCCGGCCTCTCGGCCGCCCTCGATGCAGCCTCCGAGCGGACGCTTCCCGCCGGCCTCGCGAGCCGGCTCGGTGCGCTGCTCGAGGAGGCCGATCCCGAGCGCGCCCATGAGCGGGTCGAGGCGATTCGGCTGGCCGGGCGCGCCCGGCTGGAGGCGTACAGGCTGATCGGGATCGTCGCTTCCGGCGAGCCCTGGCTCGCGGGGGAGGCGCTTGCGGCTTTGGCCCGGTCGCGGGCGCCACAGGCGGACGCGCTTGCGCGCGAGTGGCTGGCGGCCAAGGACGCCCTTAGGCGGCAGGCAGCCGTGAGCGCCCTACGATACCTCACGGATGGCCGCGCGCTCCTCGTGCAGTCGTTGGCCGACGAGGCCGCGGTGGTCCGGCTCGCCGCCGTCGACGAGCTTGCCGCCCTCGAGCCCCCGGCCACTGAGACGATCACGAAGAGGCTCGGAGATGGCGATCCGGCGGTGCGCGCGGCGGCGGTCGAGGCCTTGGCGAAGCTGCACGCCATGCCGCCCGAGGCGGATCTACTTGCCCTGCTGGGCAGGGAAGAGGGCGAGGCGGTTTCGGACGCCGCCGTGGCACTGATCGAGGCATTGGCGGCGCCGCCGGCGCTGGCGAAGCCGGCGCGGCGCACGCTCGAGAAGCTCACCGGCGGCAGCGACCCGGTGGTCGCCCGGGCGGCCTGGAAGGCGTTGCAGCGCCATCGGATCGATGGTCCTTTGCCGACCGTGGCGACCGGCGAGCGTCCCTCGTTCTACCGGGATGTCCTGGCCTGGGCTGCAGCTCCCCGGTGGCTCGAGGTGGTCACGGTGAGAGGAACGATTCTCATTGCCCTCGACACCCTGCACGCTCCGCTCACCTGCTTTCGCATCGCCCGCCTCGCGGAGAAGAAGTACTTCGACAACCTGACGTTTCACCGGGTGGTGCCGAACTTTGTCGTGCAGGGCGGTGATCCCCGTGGGGACGGCTGGGGGGGGGCCTGGCTTCGTGGTTCGCGACGAGCTCTGCCTTGCTCCCTTTCGTCCCGGCGTGGTTGGGCTGGCGCTTGCCGGCCCCGACACCGGCGGGTCGCAGCTCTTCATCACCTTGAGCGAGCAGGCTCACCTGAAAGGCCGTTACCCCCACCTTGGCGAGGTGGTCGCCGGCCTCGAGGTGGCGAGCCGGCTCCACCGCGGTGACCGGATTCTCCGTGTGCGGGCAGGGGAGGGGCCGCTGCCCCAGTTTTACCCCGTGTGGTACGGCTCACTTGAACCCGAGCGTCTGGATGCCGGGATCGCCGGCTGGCGCGAGGAGCGCGAGCACTATCGGCCCCGCGCGGACCTCCTCGACCTGCTGGCAAGCGCGCGCATGCGCTTCGGAATCGTGGTGGCGATGGGGACCTGGTGCGGCGATTCGCGCGAGCAGATTCCCCGCCTGCAGGCGATCGGGGCGGCACTGGGCGAGCGCTCGCCGTTCTCGGCGCCGCGTCTTGCCGGCAGCGACCGGGGCAAGGGCTATGACGCCGCCCTCTACGCCTTCGGCGCCGTCGAGCGCGTGCCGACGATCGTGGTGACCCTGGAGGGCACGGAGATCGGACGGATCGTCGAGACGCCATCCACGGGCAGCCTCGAGGAGGATCTCGCCCGCATCCTCGCACCGATCGAAGGATGGACGGACGAGCAAGTTGCGCCCGCCCGCCCGCCAAGCCAATAGCTCTCAGCAATCAGCTCTCAGCAATCAGCTTGAGGCAGGAGTCCTGAGGGCGGGTGGGGGAGCTGAAAGCCGATAGCTGAAAGCTGATAGCTGAAAGCTGATAGCTCTTGGCCAACAGCTTGCTCCTTGGCGGCCGATGGAACGAGGTGACCGGCATGCTGGAAATCGCGGTGACGGACCTGCTGCCGGGCGGAGTCCTGGAGAGCTTGCCGGTGGGTGTCACCGCCCGGGTCTCGCAGTTGGGGAGAGCGCTCGGCGGGCCCGAGCTGGCCGAGTTTGTCGGGCCGGCGCCGGCGCTTTTGTGCCATGTCATCGACCGCGTGGACCGGGAATTCTTTGCCGTTGCGAAGAGCCTGCGCGTGGTCGCCAACTTCGGCGTTGGCGTCAACAACATCGATC
>JAZDGE010000153.1:0-2134 GCA_043807175.1 Acidobacteriota bacterium | reverse complement strand
CATCCGGCGCACGACCGGCGGAGCGCCGCGCGGCATTGGCATCGGCAGCAGCGCCTCGCAGAAGCGCCTGTCCCTGGCGATCATCCTCTCGAGATCATCGCGCGCCGAGGCGAGCGCTTGCTCGGCCTCGAGCCGCAGATCCCGGTCGCACGCCACCAGCAGGTCGCTTTGCCGTATTGACAGCCGGTAGCGGAAGAGCGAGCTGTTGGTCACCCAGTCACGGTAGAAGCGCTCCTCGTACATCGCGCGCTCGCAGCGCCGCCGAACACCGATCTGTTCGTCGGGGCTCCGGCCGGGTCCGAGGAGGGCGTCAGGCGGCGACGAACGTCACGCGCTCTCGGGCTCCCGGTCGGAGCGAGCGCATGAGCATCGCTTGCGGCATCCTGACGACTGACATCGAACGCAGCTATCGCTCTTTGTCCAGCCGGAGTCAACCGCTACTCCCGCCGGACCGTCGGGCCGGGGCCGCCGCCGCTGGCCACTTGAGGAGCATACGGCGCCCGGTTACGCTGCCCCGGTGCGCCTGCAACTCGGTGTCGTCTGGTCGCTTGCCGCTTCCTGCGTTCCCTCCCCCGCGCATCCGCCTCCTGAGCGAGCGAGCGCCCAGACGGCGGAGGCCACAGCCTCGGCCGCGCCGGTGCCATCTGCGTCAGCTACGGCCATCGCGGTGCCGGCGAAGGCCACCACGGTGGATCCGACGGTGCGAACGACGGTGGTCGATCACGAGCCCGACATCGAGGATATCGCTGTGGGTGGTGACGACATCGTCTGGCCACGCATGAGCCGCCGAGGAATCGAGATCATCAAGGTGAGCAAGCGTGAGCTGCGTGCGCCAGCCGACGTGAGGCAGATACCACACCGCCTGCACGGGATGATCGGCTCGTCTGACGCGCTCGATGACATCGCTGCATCAGCCGCCGGCGTGCTGGTCCAACGGCAGTTCAGCCCGGATGGCGAGCAGGTGCACCACCGGGCCGAGTTGCTCACGGCCGGCGCCGAACCGACGTTGCTGGCCGAGGATGTCGCGGGGATCGCTGCCGACCCGTCCGGTTGGTACTGGATCACCGAGGCCGCCATGACCACCGTGCCAACGCCGCCTGGCATGATCGCCAGCGCCACGGTCGGCGGCAAGCCGGTGCCGGCCACGCTCACCATGATGCAGCAGCAAGCTCCGGAGCGAGTGTTTCGGCTCCCCCCGGGAGAGACCGTGCCCACCTGTCTCGGCGACGCGCCGGGCGCCGCAGGGGCCTTCGGCACCACCTTGGCACTGGGGGGGCGCTATGTGGCCTTTCCGAGCTTCCGCCGGGGCGACGAACATCCTGCTCCGGAGATCGTGTGGGTCGCCAAGTCCTCGGCGGCCGACCGCAAGACCGCTGCGTGCCGCAAATGGAATGAACTCGGCCTCGGGATCCCGGTGTTCGCCGCCGATGATGCTGACGGCTTCCTCGCGGGCTATCAGGCAGGCAGGACCACCGTCTTGCGCTGCCCGAGCGTGGGCAAAGACTGCACCGTCATCGGCAGCTTCGACGGAGCGCTCTCGCTGCCGCTGGTGCTCGCCGGCGAACGGCTCTTCTATGCGCTGGCCGAGGGCAAGGCCACCGGCGGCGGTGAGGATCGGGTGGTGATCTTCAGGATGCCGCGCAGCGGCGGCCCACCCGAGCCGGTGGCACGGGTTGCGGGAGAGGTGGGCGACCTGGCCGCCGACGGGGAGTTTCTCTACTGGACCGTGCCGCAGAAGGGCATCGTGGAGCGGATTGGGCTGTCGCGGGTTGACACGGACTGAGAGGGTGCTTCACAGCAAGCCCTCTGAGCGCGATCGCTGGCCGCCCGCCCGGCGAAGCGCTCGGCCTCGCTCACTGGCCGGCGCAGTCGAAGCGCAGCAGCTCTGGCCGGCTCGGGCAGCCGGGCCAGACGCACTGCGGCGCGCCGCCGCGTCGGAATCGCCCGCGCCGGTCGTCGCGAGACACCGCGCGCATCAGCCTTCCCCCTCAGGGTCCTGTGCTGCGAGCGGGCTGCGCAGCTTGCGGTAGTAGGAGCGCGAGGCATACAGGGCGGCTGCCGGGTTGTGACCGGTGACGCGGTCTTTGACCATCAGCACCGTCACCGGCGTACGGCTGTGGCGGAAGAACAAGCT
>JAZDGE010000152.1:0-4621 GCA_043807175.1 Acidobacteriota bacterium | reverse complement strand
CGCTTTTGTGTTCGTCCCTGCCGCGGCACTGGCCCTGGTTCCCGCCTGTGCGATGGGGGGAGCGGCGGTGGCGACCGCCCTCGTCTGGTGGCTGGCCCGTGGCCCCCTCGGGCCCTCGCCCACGCGCATGATCCTTGCCGGGGTCGCGGTCAACGCCGCCACTTCTGCGCTGATTCTCACCCTTCTCGCGATCGCTCCCTCGCCGCGCCTGCCAGCCGCGCTCGCGGTGACCATGGGCTCCTTTGCCTCCGCCACCGGGGAGCAGGTGCTCTGGCTGCTCCCCTATCTCCTCCTGCCTGCCGCCACCATCCTCCACCATGGCCGAGATCTCGGCCTGCTTGCTCTCGGTGAGGAGTCGGCGGCCGCCCTTGGCGTGGAGCTTTCGACCGTGCGCCGGCGGGTCTTCCTCGCTGCCGCGGCGCTTGCCGGTGGCGCCGTGGCGTTTGCCGGGATCATCGGCTTCATCGGCCTGGTGACCCCGCACCTCGCCCGCATGGTGTGGGGCAATGACCCACGGCGCCTGGCCCCCCGGGTAGCGCTTGCCGGCGCCGCGCTTGCCGTCCTGGGCGATCTTCTCGCGCGCCGCCTGCTCGCTCCGGCCGAGCTTCCCGTCGGCGTGGTGACCGCGGTGCTGGGCGTTCCCTTTTTCGTGGCCTTGCTCCGGCGGTCGGCATGAGGCTCCTCGTTGGCCATGGCGTCCGGGGCGGCTACGCCGGAAAGGAAGTGGTCAGGGGTGTCGACCTCCTGCTTGAGGGGGGCCGCTGCCTTGCGCTGGTCGGACCCAATGGCGCCGGGAAGAGCACGCTTCTGCGTCTTCTCGCGGGCATTCTTCCCCTGCAGGCTGGAACCGTCGAGCTGCTGGGCAGGCCCCTCTCCTCCTGGCGCCGCCGTGAGCTCGCGACGAATCTCGGCCTGGTGCCGCAGTCGGTGGCGCTTACCTTTCCGCTCACCGTGCGGGAGCTCGTCGAGCAGGGCCGGGCACCTCATCTCGGCCCGTGGCGACCGCCAGGCGCCCACGACAACGCGGCGGTGATGGCCGCCCTCGACCGCGTGGGCCTGCGCAACCGCATCGGCGAGCCGGTCCAGCAACTTTCCGGTGGTGAGCGACAGCGCGCGTTGCTCGCGCGCGCGCTCGCCAGCGAGCCTCGGGTCCTGCTGCTCGACGAGCCGGCGACCGCGCTCGATGTCGGCCACCAGTTGGCGCTAGTCGCGACCCTGCGCAGCCTGCTGGCTGACGGCGTCGGCGTGCTGCTGGTCTTGCACGACTGGAACCTCGCCCTGCGAATCGCCAACGAGTTGCTCGTGCTTCACCATGGTGTCCTTCACGCCGCTGGACCACCGGACGACATCCTGCACCCGCAGCTCTTTGCGGACGTTTTTGGCGTGTCCGTCGAGCTCCTCAGCACCAGCTCCGGGCGGCCGGTGGTGGTACCTCTTGAGGAGCTCTCACACGCTAAGAATCCGCACGAACAGAGCATGGTCGTCGCCCGGTAAGTGGGTGGTGGACGGGTGAGCGGGTTTGCTGGGTGGGGTGCGGGGGGAACTGTCGGCTGTCGGCTGTGAGCTCTCAACGCGAGCCCTCGCCAGCGCGCCTGAGAGTTCCGGGGTCCGCCCTTTCCTTGCTCCGGAGGGCCGCCAATGCTAGATTCTCGCCCGTCATGGTGTGGTTCCGCCGTTCTGATGCGGCCGATCGGCCAGCCAGCCGCGTACCCGAGGGCCTGTGGGTCAAGTGCGAGGGCTGTCGCGAGACCCTCTACCGCAAGGAGCTGGAGCGCGGCCTTTTCGTCTGCCCGCGCTGCGGGCATCACCATCGCATTGCGGCGCGGGCGCGCCTCGGCCAGCTCTTCGATGAGGGCGCCTACAAGGACCTTTTCAGCAACGTCTACTCGATCGATCCGCTCGAGTTCGTGGATACCAAGCCCTACGCCGAGCGCATCAAGGCGCTGCGCGAGCGGGGCCTGCGCAACGACGCCGTGATCATCGCGCAGGGCCGGCTGGGCGGTGTGCGCTGCATCATCGGTGCGATGGAGTATGCCTTCATGGGAGGCTCGATGGGCTCGGCGGTCGGTGAGAAGCTCACCCGGGCGATCGAACGCTGTACCAAGCTGCGCCTACCGCTCATCGTAATTTCCTGCTCGGGGGGCGCCCGCATGCAGGAGGGGATCCTCTCACTGATGCAGATGGCCAAAATCTCGGCCGCTCTCGCCCGGCTCCATGCCGCCCGCTTGCCCTATGTTTCCGTCCTCACGGACCCAACCACGGGCGGAGTGACGGCCTCCTTCGCCATGCTCGGCGACATCAATATCGGCGAGCCCGGCGCACTGATCGGCTTTGCCGGCCCGCGCGTCATCGAGCAAACGATTCGACAGAAGTTGCCTGACGGTTTTCAGCGGGCCGAGTTTCTCGTCGAGCATGGCATGCTCGACCTCGTTGTGCCCCGCCAGGAGCTCAAGGAGACCCTCGCTCGTTGTCTTGCGCACCTGCTTTGATGAACCCCTGTGAGGCCGCCCTGGCCCCCCGGCTGGAGCAGCGCATCCTGCCCGGTCTCGAGCGCATCACAGAGGCCCTCGACGCCCTCGGGCATCCCGAGCGTCGATATCCCGCCGTCGTGGTGGTCGGCACCAACGGCAAGGGCTCCACTGCCTGCCTGCTGGCGAGCGTGCTGAAGGCACATGGCGTACGGGTGGGCCTCTACACCTCGCCTCACCTGGTGCGGGTCGAGGAGCGCATTCGCGTCGATTCGCGCCGGGTTGCCGAGCGGACACTGCTCGATCTTCTCGCCCGGCTCCGCCGCTTCCCGGACCTCTCGTACTTCGAGACGATCACTGCCGCGGCGCTGCTCGTCTTCGCCGAGGAGCAGATCGACCTCGCCGTCCTCGAGGCCGGCCTCGGTGGGCGCTGGGACGCCACCAACAGCGTCAGGGCAGGAATCGGCCTGCTCACCAACATCGGGACCGACCACCAGTCTTGGCTGGGAAGCGCTCGAGCGGCGATCGCGGCGGAGAAGGCGGCCGTCCTGCGCGGGTGCGCGGGGGTGATCGGGCAGTGGGACGACGAGGTGGCGCCGGCGATCGTGGCTGCCGCGGACCGCGCGACGCCCCTCTCGCTGGCCTCCGAGTGGGCCAGCGTCACACCTGGGGGTGAAACTGCCAGCCCGGGCGAGGTTCGCTTTCGCCTGCCCGCCCTCGCGGGACAGGCCAGACTTTCACTGCTCGGCGCTCACCAGCTCGACAACCTGCGCCTGGCGCTTGCCGGCGCGGCGGCGCTCGCCGCAAACAGGCTCGGGCCGCGCCTCGAGGCCGGCGCCTTGCGGCGCGGGCTCGAGGCGGTGCGGTGGCCCGGGCGGCTGCAGTGGCTCGACTGGCAGGGACGCGCACTTCTACTCGATGGCGCACACAACCGGGAGGCGACCGCCGCCTTGGTTGCCGCGATCGCGGTGGGAGTCTCCGGGCCGCTCCACCTGCTCTTCTCCTGCCTCGACGACAAACCGCTGGCGGAGATGGCTCGACTTCTTCTGCCTCGCGTCGCAGGGGTGACCGTGGCGCCGCTCAATTCGCCTCGCGCGACTCCTCTTTCGGCCCTGGCAGCGGCCTTTCCCGGCTGCGAGGTCGCCGGCAGCGTCGAGGCGGCGCTCGGGCGCCTGCCGGCCGAGCTCCCGACCCTTGTTACCGGCTCGCTCCGCCTCGTCGGCGAGGTTCTCGCCCTGACTGGAGAAGAGCATGAATGCTGAGCTTCGTTGCCGCGACCGCGCCCTGCTTGAATCGGCCGAGGACGCCGCACTGGCGTACTGCGCGGTGCGCGCCACCGAGTCGACTCGCCGGCTGCCGCTTCCCCGGGAGGGGCGGCAGTTCGACTACCGTACCGCCTTCCAGCGCGACCGCGACCGCATCCTTCACTCCCGCGCCTTCCGCCGGCTGAAGCACAAGACCCAGGTGTACGTCCCGCACACCGGCGACCATCCGCGCACCCGCCTCACGCACACCCTCGAGGTCGCCCAGATCGGCCGCACGATGGCGCGCGCCCTCGGGCTCAACGAGGACCTCGTCGAGGCAATCGCCCTCGCCCATGATCTCGGTCACACTGCTTTCGGCCATTCAGGTGAAAAGACGCTTGCGCGCATTCTCACCGGCAACGAGGAGGCCTGCCTCCTGCCGCCGGGCGTGGTGGCCGCGGCGGGCACGTTCAAGCACAACTACCAGTCGCTGCGAGTGGTCGACCTGCTCGAGCAGCGCTACGACCACCCCGGCATCAACCTCTCCGATCAGGTGCGAGAAGGCGTGCTCAAGCACACCTCCTGGAAGGTCAACTATCCATTCCCTCTCCCGGACACCGAGGGCCTCCGGCTCGACATCCCCTGCCATCTCGAGGGTCAGGTGGTGGCGTTGGCCGACGAGATCGCCCAGCAGACCCACGATCTCGAGGATGGGCTGCAGGCCGACGCCGTCTCCCTCGACGAGGTGGAGCGACTGGCAGCGGCGGCGGCGGTGATCGAGCGCGCCGGCGAAATCTATCGCAACGAGCGCCGTCGCTGGCGCCGGGCCGCCTTGTTGCAGCGGGGCCTCATCCACCTGCTCGTCACCGACGCGATTCGCAACGCGGCCCGCAACATCAACCACATCGC
>JAZDGE010000151.1:0-2524 GCA_043807175.1 Acidobacteriota bacterium | reverse complement strand
GTGCGGCTCACCTCCGTCAACGGACGGTTTCTCGAGCTCGCCCTGCGCACCCAGCCGCGCCTCGAGCTCGATGATCTCGAGCCCGCGGTGCGCAAGGTCCTGGCGGCGCGAGTGGAGCGCGGGCGGCTGCAGATCGCCATCGACCTGCAGCTCGCGCCGGCGCAAGCGGCCGGGCTGAAGCTTCACTGGGAGGTGGCCGAGGGGCTGATGCACGCTCTCACGCAGCGCCCAGCCGGGCTCGAGCTGGCGCAGTTGTCGCTGCGCGATCTCCTGGCGTTGCCTGGTTTTGTCGAGGGTGGGGGCGGCCTCGTGCTGGCCGAGGGCGAGCGGCTGGCACTGTTTGAGTTGGTAGGGCGGGCCGGCGAGGCACTGGTCGAGTCGCGAGAACGGGAGGCGCGCGAGCTCCTGCCCCACCTCGAGCGCGGCGCCGGCGAGCTCGCGGAGTTCGCCGCCTGGCTGGCCGAGATCAACTCGCAGCTCGGGCCCCGGCTGCTCGGACGCCTCCGCGAGCGGCTGGCAACGCTGCTCGCCGGCGTCGAGGTGGCGGAGGACCGGCTTCTGGCGGAGGCCGCAATCGCCGCCGATCGCGCCGACGTAACCGAGGAGGTACAGCGCCTCACCGCCCATGTCGAGCACTTTCGCGCCTTGCTCGCCGGCGATGGCGCCGCCGGCAAGAAGCTCGACTTCCTCATCCAGGAGATGCTGCGGGAGGTCAACACCGCGGGCTCCAAGTGCCGCGAGGCGGGGATGGGCGAGCGGGTGGTAGCGGCCAAGGCGGCGCTGGAGAAGCTTCGCGAGCAGGTCGCGAACGTCGAATAGAGGCGGGCTCCGGGCGCTGGCCCCCACCCGTCCGGGCGAAAGGCGACAGGCGAAAGGCGGCAGAAGAGCAGGGCTCAGGCCCCCGCCCGCCCGGGGGAGAGGCGTGGTCAGTGGTCCGTGGCCCGACCCCCGCCCGTCCAGGGGACAGGGGACAGGATGCAGGAGGGGCATTCTTGCCCCAGTTCACCAAGCCGGACAAATGGTGGCGAGGTCAGCCTCGTCGGGTCGGCGAGCGCGTGGGCTAGAATTCGCGGTCGGGCCGGAGGGTGAGGATGCGGGACGCGGAGATTCGGGAGCTTTCGGGGTTGATCGGCGAGCAGGTTCGCGTGCGCGGGTGGCTCTACAACGCACGCTCCGCCGGCAAGCTGCGCTTTCTCGTCGTCCGGGACGGCTCGGGCTACCTCCAGTCGGTGGTGTTTCGCCCCGGCGTCGAGGCGCGGGTGTGGGACGAGGCCGAGCGGTTGACGCAGGAGTCGTCGCTGTGGGTGGTGGGCCGCGTCAAGGCGGACCCCCGCTCGCCGGGCGGCGTCGAGCTCCAGGTCGAGGATCTCGGCGCGGTGCAGATCTGCCCCGAGTACCCGATCACTCCCAAGGAGCACGGCACGGATTTCCTCCTCAACAACCGCCACCTGTGGCTGCGCTCGAAGCGCCAGCACGCCATCATGCGGGTGCGCAACGAGCTCATCTTCGGCATTCGCGACTTCTTCTACCAGCGCGGCTACGTCAACATCGACTCGCCGATCCTCACCCCCGCGGCCTGCGAGGGGACCTCGACGCTGTTCGAGACCGACTACTTCGGCGAGAAGGCCTACCTCTCGCAGTCCGGCCAGCTCTACCTCGAGCCGGCGGCGGCGGCGCACGGCAAGGTGTACTGCTTCGGGCCCACGTTTCGCGCCGAAAAGTCGAAGACGCGCCGCCATCTCACCGAGTTCTGGATGGTCGAGCCCGAGGTGGCCTGGATGGACTTCGCGGGCCTGCTGGAGCTCGCCGAGGAGTTCGTCTCATCGCTGGTGGCGCGGGTGCTCGAGCGCTGCCCGGACGACCTCGAGCGGCTGGAACGCGACGTCTCGAAGCTCGCGCCGGCGGCCACCCGGCCCTATCCCCGCATCGACTATGGCGACGCGGTTGCCAAGCTCGCGGCCAAGGGCTTCCCGGTGAGCTTCGGCGATGACTTCGGCGGCGACGAGGAGACCGCGCTCGCCGACGAGGGCGACCAGCCAATCATGATCACCCGCTACCCGGCCGCGATCAAGGCGTTCTACATGGAGCCCGACCCCGCCGACCCGACCCGCGCCCTCGCCGTCGACATGATCGCCCCCCAGGGCTACGGCGAGATCATCGGCGGCTCGCAGCGGATCAGCTCGTTCGAGCTCTTGGAGCAGCGCATCCGTGAGCACAACCTGCCTCGCCAGGCGTTCGAGTGGTATCTCGACGTGCGCCGCTACGGCGCCTTCCCCCACGCCGGCTTCGGCATGGGGATCGAGCGCGTGGTCGCCTGGCTCTGCGGCCTCCAGCACCTGCGCGAGGCGATCCCCTACCCCCGCATGATCAACCGGCTCTACCCGTAACGCTGCCAAGGCCGAGACATAGCTCACGACGGCGCCGCCGAGCGGCGAAAAACGGTCGCCAGTGTCGGCCCTGGCGCCGGCTCTTTCGTCGAGGACCGGTTGCGGTTATGCTGCATCCCGTGACAACAGTCGTGATG
>JAZDGE010000150.1:0-2636 GCA_043807175.1 Acidobacteriota bacterium | reverse complement strand
GCTGGGCGGGGGAAGCTTCCCCGCCCAGTAGTTTTTTGGGGGCGGGATCGGTGAGTGGGCTCCCTGGACCCTCGCGCCCGGCATGCTGCGATGCGAACGCCGGCCGCACCTGTCCGGGCTGCAACCCGGGCGCCGGAAATGCGGTATAAGCACAGCGATGCATGCCCTGCTCGCGACGCTCGCCTCATTTGGCCTCATCCTCGCGCTGGTACGGCTCAAGATTCCGCTCGCCGCCGCAATCGCGGCGGGCGCGGTCGCCGCCGGCCTCGCCCTCGGGCTTTCGCCGCTGGCAGTCCTCGCGGGGTGTGGGCGGGGGGCGGTCGAACCAATGACGATCGGCGTGCTCATTCTGGTCGTCCTCCTGCTCGCCATCTCGGAGCTGATGCGGTCGTCTGGCCAGATCGACGAGATCGTCGGCCTCGCCGGTGCGTTCTTGCGCCGGCCCGCGGTGACAATGGCGGCGCTTCCCGCGTTGATCGGCCTGCTCCCGATGCCGGGCGGCGCCCTCTTCTCGGCGCCGATGGTCGAAACCGCGGCAGGCGACGGCGCGGACGGCGGCGATCGGCTCTCGGCGATCAACTACTGGTTCCGCCATATCTGGGAGTACTGGTGGCCGCTCTACCCCGGCGTGATTCTGGCGATGACGATGACGGCAACCAACCTGGCGGAGTTCGCGCTGTTTCAGATTCCGCTCAGCCTGGCGATGGCAGGCGCCGGGTTGTTGATCTTTCGCGGTGCCCACGCCGATCTCCACCTGTCCACACCGGCGCCGCCGGCGGGAACCCGTCGCCGGTTGATCGGCGCCACCGCCTCGATCTGGATCGTCCTCGTCGTGTGGGCGGCGGTCACGCTGCTGCTCAAACCGGTCATTCCGCACCTCGGGCAGGGGGTCATGACTGCCGCGGCCGAGACATTCGCGCCGATCACCGCCGCGCTCCTCGCCAGCCTGATCTGGACCTCAATCAGCAACCGAATCCGCCTCGCCGAGGTGCTCGCCGTGCTCCGCCAGCGCTCGATCTACTCCCTCGCCGGTCTCATCCTCTCGATCATGATCTACCAGCACATCTTGAAGGCGGCCGGCGCGGCGCCGCGGATCGCCGCCGAGATGACCGCCTACCACCTGCCGCCGCTGCTGGTGGTTGTGTTGCTTCCGGCCATCGCCGGGATGATCACCGGCGCCGCTTTCGGCTTCGTGGGCACCAGTTTTCCGATCGTGCTCGGGGTGGTGGTTGCACTGCCTGGTAGCCCCGCGATCCGGCCCTACGCGGTGCTTGCCTACGCCTGCGGCCACCTCGGCATGATGGCGAGCCCGATTCACCTGTGCTACGTGGTCTCCAACCAGTACTTCAAAACGCTGTTTGGCCCCGTTTACCGGCGGTTGCTCCCCTCGTTCGTGGTAATGGCCTTCATCGCCGCGGCGTACTTTCTGCTCTTGCGCGCGTTGCTCGGCTGATCAAGCGGCAGATGCGGTTGCCTGCTGCATGGTAGCCTTGCCACCATGAGGGTCTACCTTTCCCGCTGGGTCTGCTTGGATGTCGAGTCGAATCTGCGCCGTCTGGCCGCGGAGTCGGCCGAGGCGGCGACCACCGGCGCCGAGCTCATCGTCTTCCCCGAAAGCTTCCTTCATGGCTACACCCGCGAGCTCGACCCGGATGAGGCCCGCGACGCCTTTGCCGCGATCTCGGCGCGCTATCCGGCGCCGGCATTCGCGTTCGGCTCGCTCAACGAGGACCGGCGCAATCGCATGACCGTCTGGCAAGGTGGGAGCGAGCTCGCCCGCTACGACAAGGTGCACCTGTTCGCGCCGAACCTCGAACCCGAGATCTGGGACGAAGGGGATTGCTACGCCGCGGCGGTGGTGGACGACTGGACCTGGGGCCTGATGATCTGCAATGACCTACGCTTCCCCGAGCAGGCGCGGATGCTTCGCCTCAAGGGCCGCTGCCAGGGGCTGCTGGTGGTGGCGTGGTGGCCGTGGCGGCGCGATCACGTCTGGCGCACGCTGCTTGCGCGCCCGCGCGATCGAGAACGGCGTCTGGGTCGTGGGCTGCTGCGTGGCTGCCTCGGAGCACCCCAGGGAAAGATTCGCCGGCGCCGGCAACTACGTCTTTGACCCACACGGCGAGCCGGTGCGCACGAGCGACGATCGAACCTACCCGCTCGATGCGAAACGCGCGCTCGACCTGGTCATCAACCCTCTCGAGAGCTACCGCGCGGTCGAGCGACTCGAGGTGTTCGGCGGCGCCGGGTGCCCGTAGCCGGCAAGGCTGCACCGCGTCCGCTCGAGCGGACAGCCCAAGTGAAGATACAGCGGCGTCCGTGTAGTGCGAGTGTTACAATGCAACCGCAGGTCGGCATGGTCGTACAGACGGTTAGATTGCCTGACGAGCTGGCATCCCGCCTCGCGGGCTTGGCGAAGGTCACGAAGCGATCCAAGTCCTCGTTCATTATCGAGGCGCTGGAGAGCTACCTCACGGAGCGCCAGGATCTCGAGATCGCGCTCGCGCGCATCCGCGACCCCGGGGGCGAGTGGCTCGACCACGAGGAGGTCAAGCGTGCCCTCAATCTCGATTAGCCCCAATACTGTTCACTTAGACTTGACATCAGCGTTATCCTGTGTGGGAAGGCACGGGAGG
>JAZDGE010000149.1:0-3417 GCA_043807175.1 Acidobacteriota bacterium | reverse complement strand
TGCCCCCAGAACCCCCGAGCCGAAAGGCAATACCCCCCAACTACCCATGGCATCGGTACCTCATAGCCGACAGTCGGCGCGAAAATTCGAAGTTTCCCAAGGGCAAGCCGCTCACCCCTAACCCCCGGCCCCAATTCCAAGCGAAGCGAGCTGAGCTCAGATCGGTATCTCAAACCGCACTCCCCGCCTCCGCGTGGGAGTGGCGGGCGCCGGCGGCAAGCGCGGCCCCGGTCAGCACTGCCAGGGTGGCGGAAATCGCCGGCATCGAGAGACCAAAGTCGAAGCAGGAGTGGACCGCGATCGCGGCCCAGGCTCCAAGCGCGGCCAGCGCCGCGGCGCGGTCCTCCGAGCGGGCGCCATTTTCCAGGCCTCGGCCCAGACCGATCAGGGCCACCGCCACGCCGCTGGCCACTAGGAGCGTGCCGATTGCCCCGGTGGTGACGAGCAGCTCGAGGTAATCGTTGTGGGCATGAAAGTAGGTACCGTCGCCGCTGTCCTTGCCGGCCACCAGCGCGAAGGCCTCGCGGAAGGTTGCCAGGCCGCTGCCGGTCAGCGGGAAGCGCTGCCAGAGCTCGAAGGCGCTCCGGTACACCGCCAGCCGAACGTTCCAGGCGACCTCGTACGGCGAGGTCGCCAGCCACCTGCCGAGGCCCTGCTCCAGGCCGGCAAAAGCCACCGCGCCGAGACCCGCGACCGTCACCAGCACGCCGCTGGCGCCGAGACGCCAGCGGCGCCGGCGCAGCGCAAGGAGCGTCCCCTGGGCAAGTGCGCCGGCGATCGCTGCCGCGAGGCCGGCGCGCGAGCCGGTGAAGGCGAGGCCGGTGAACAGGGTGAGCCAGACGAGGGCGGGAGGCCCGAGGTAGAGGATGCGCCGCTCAAGTGTCTGGGTCGCCTGCGCCCTCCGCCAGGCCCACCAGCCCCAGGCGAACGCCACCGCCAGCGCCATTTCGAGGTAGACCGCGAGGTGATCGGCGTTGACGAACGTGCCCCGCAACCGGGTGGCAGAGCCCGGGACCGCGACTCCCCAGATCACCGCCGGCTCGTTGGCGAGGCGCCAGGCGCCGAGGAAGACCTGGAAGAGCGCCGCGGCGAGCAGGGTGGCGGCGAGCGCACGCCGCACGCTCCGGCTCGTGCCCAGCCAGGCCGCGGCCAGCAGGCTCGCCGCCACTGCAACCCAGGTGAGCGCGGCCGAGCGGCTCACCGAAGGCGCCAGCGAGAGCGCGACGCGGGGCAGCTCGACGCGCCCCAGAAGCTCGCCTGCCGAGCTCGCCAGCGCGGCGTGCTGGGGCGAAATGCCGCGTACAATTGCCGCCGACCACGAGGCTGCCTGAACGAGGGCGAGCAGTGAGATGGCAGCGAGGAAAGCGGCGGGCCACGTGGCGCTCAAGGACGCCGAGCGCGGGCTGGTGGCGGCGGCGGCCGCGAGGAGGAGGAAGGCAGTGAGCTGCAAGACGGTTTGCGCCCAGGGAACCACGCTCGCAAAAGGGAGCGGCAGGAAGAGCATGAGCAGGCCAAGCAGCGCGGCCGAGGCCCAGAACAGAAGGACCTTCGGGTCGAGATGGCCATGCTGGAACATCGCCTCACATTCTAGCGAAGCTTGGACTCAGACCGACGAGAGGTGGTCGCGAGAGCTGGTCGCGGAGGGTGTTGCTGAACTGCGCCCGGTTTTGGGAAAAGGACCAACGCCAAGGCGCAAAGGCGCCAAGAATGACTTGTTGCGCACAGCGTGCTGGAATGGCGTGGCGCCTTCCGCGCGACCGGCACGCTGTCGCGTGCCCTGGTGGCGCCGGCGGATCGGTCGGAACGTGGGCGTTCCCACCGACTCGCCGACGCCACTGGGCCGCGGGCTGCGCCCGCGGCGGTCGCGCCCCTCCAGTTCCGTCGGCTCCCTCTCTGCGTCTCTGCGTCTTTGCGTTGAGCCTCTTCTTCTCGGCGTCGCTGCAACCCGCTTCGAACCGCAAGCCACCCCGACGGCGAACTTGACACAACTGCAACGAGCTTTTTCTTCCCCGGACCCCAGCAAAGGCTGGCCTCAAGCCATCGCGGGAAGGCATCGAGTCGACAGTCGACAGTCGACAGTCGACAGCCTCCCCCACCCCCCAACCAGCGAACCCGTCCGCCCGTCCCCCGCCCAGATGCCCAGGGAGAGAGCTTGCTCTGTTTGTGAAGGTACTCATTTCAGGGCAGTGGGGCTGGTGGCGCTTGCCTTCGCGCTCGCCGGCGGGCAGGCGTTGGCGCAGCTCCAGCAGTACACGCCAGCGGGCAGCCTGGCGGAGCGGGGGGTTCCCAGTCGCGAGCAGTTGAAGGAGTCGATGAAGCAGGCGCGCTGGCATCTCGGGCGGGTGCGGATCGCGCCCTGGCTGGGCCTGAAGGACGTGATGTATGTCGACAATGTCTTCGGGACGGCCGAGGGCGCAAGATCCGACCTCACCGCCACGGTCGGGGCGGGCGTTCACGGCTACCTCCCGGTCGGCGCCAAGCTGGTGCTCGACGCCTATGCCCTACCCGAGTATGTCTGGTGGAAAGACCTTGCCAGCCGGCGCCTGTGGAACGGGCGCTACGGCGCCGGGCTGTACGGGTACTTCAACCGCCTCGTGGTCGAGGCCTCGGTGCTCGACTCCCGCTCGCAGCAGTATGCAAGTGCGGATCTCGAGCAGCCGATCAACCTCAGCGCGCGGGGTGGCAACCTCACCCTGGAGCTGCAGGTGCTGCGGCGGGTCGCGCTGTTTGCCACCGCTTCCCAGCGGCAGTGGCGTCACCGCGCGACGGACCTCGCGGGCGAAGCGGGAGAGGCGCTTCTCCTGCAAGACCGCGACGAGACCCAGGGCCGTGCGGGCCTGCGGTTCAGGTTCGGCGAGCGGCTCTCGCTCGGGGTTGGCATCGAGCGGCTCGACATCGCCTTCGAGCGCGACGAGCGGGACCGCTCCACCACCAGCAACGCGCCTTCGGTCGAGCTGCGAGCCGAGGGCCCGCGCTGGTGGAGCGTGCTCTCGGCCTCGGCGCCGGTCCTCGAGCCGAGGACCGGCTCGCTGCTCGCCAGGCACGAGGGGAAGCTCGGCCACGCGCAGCTCGGCTGGCGGCTTCGCCGCGGCCTCGAATGGCGTCTCTACGGCGCGCGACAGCTCGCCTTTTCCTACTCCGCGGACAGCCTGTTTTCGGAGAGCGAGCGCTGGGGCGTGGCGATCCAGCGGCAGCTCGGCTGGCGCTCGAGCGGGGCGGTCTTCTGGGAGAGCGGGCGTGGCCGGTACTTCCACTACGACGACCGCATTGTCCGGAGCGAGGACCTCCAGGCCTATGGTCTCGCGCTCAGTTTTCAGCTCGGGGAGAAATTCATGTTCGCGACGCAGGCCTCCCGCACCCGCTACCACGCGGGCGCCGCCGGCGAGCGTGTCATCACTCGCGTGCAAACTACTTTCG
>JAZDGE010000148.1:0-2791 GCA_043807175.1 Acidobacteriota bacterium | reverse complement strand
ACTCCCGGTACTGGTCTCCTTTGCCTGCCGCGAGGGCGGCCGCCTGCTTTCTGGCGAGGACGCCAAGGCCGCCGCTGCCGCCGTCTCGCTCCCCGGCGTGGTCGCCGTGGGCGTCAACTGCACCGCGCTTCGCCAGCTCCTCCCCGCCCTGTTCCGCGTCGCCGAAGGAACGACCCTGCCGCTTGTCGCCTACGGCAACAACTCGTTCTTCGCCGGCGACTCCCCCTGGCTCGCGGCCGCGCCGGTCGCGCCCGAGAAATACGCCCGCTGCATGCTCGCTTGCTTCGCTGCCGGCGCGCGGCTCCTGGGCGGCTGCTGCGGCACCACCCCGGACCACATCGCCGCCCTCGCTGCTCTGTGGCGCTAGCGTTCGGCCTATGGCCTTTAGCTTTCAGCTTTCAGCCATCAGCTTTCAGCGTACAGCTTCTAGCTGATTGCTGACTGCTGCTAGCCGAGTGCTCCTCCCTCCCTTTGCCCTCTTCTATTGTCGCCTTTCGCCTTTCGCCTGTCGCCTTTTGCCTGCTTCTCCTCACCCATCAGCTACAATCGCGATCGTGCTTCAGCTTCCCGAGCCCTATGCCTCGCACCTGCCACCGCTGCTGGCGGCGGCCTTCGCCGAGGACCTCCCCGATGTCACCTCGCAAGCCCTGTTCGCTCCGGATGAGCGGCTGACGGCCATCCTGAAGGCCAAGCAGGCGGGGGTGATGTGCGGCATGCCGGCGTTTGCCGCGGCGTTTTGCTTCCTCGACTCCGCCTGTGAGGTCACGATCCTGCGCGACGATGGCGACGAGGCCAGCGCGGGCGAGGTCGTCGCCCATGTGGCAGGCCGCGCCCGCGCGGTGCTGGCCGCCGAGCGCACCGCGCTCAACTTCGCGATCCGCCTCTCCGGCGTGGCCTCGCTGACGGCGCGCTTCGTCGCCGCGATTTCCGGGACCTCGTGTCAGGTGCTCGACACCCGCAAGACGACCCCCGGCTGGCGCGTGCTGGAGAAGCACGCCGTGCGCTGTGGCGGCGGCACCAACCACCGCATGGGCCTGTTCGACGCCGCAATGCTCAAGGACACGCACCTCGCCGCCGCCCCCTCGCTCACCGCCGCGGTCGCCCGGGTGCGCGAGCACTGGGGCGATGGGCTGCCGCTGATCGTCGAGTGCGCGACCCTCGATGAGGTGGACGAGGCGCTCGCCTGCGGGGTGGGCCACCTGCTTCTCGACAACATGGGAATCGAGACCCTACGCGCCGCGGTTGCCAATGGAAGGGGAAAAGCCGTGCTCGAGGCCTCGGGGGGAATCAACCTGGAAAACGCTGCCGTGATTGCGCAGACCGGGGTGGACTTCATCTCGATCGGCGCCCTCACCCACTCGGCGCCGGCGCTTGATCTCTCGCTCAAGGTGCACAGATGAGCCTTGCGGAGCGCGAGCGCTGCCAGCTCCTCGTGCTCGGGACCGGCGTGGCCGGCCTCTCGGCGGCCCTCGGCGCGGCCGAGTGCGGCGCCGAGGTGCTCGTGGTTTGCCGCGCCTCCGACCCGGCCACGACCAACACCGGTTGGGCCCAGGGCGGGATCGTCTTTCGCGGCGAGGACGACTCACCCGAGCTGCTGGCGCGCGACATCCTCGCCGCCGGCGCTGACTTCGGTCTCCCGGCGGCCGCCGAGTTCCTCGCCGTCGAGGGGCCACGCCGGGTTCAGGAGTGGCTGATTGACCGCCTCGGTGTGCCCTTCGACCGCCGCGAGGACGGCGCCCTCGACCTCGCGCTCGAGGCCGCTCACTCGGTGCCCCGAATCCTGCACGCGCAGGACCACAGCGGGGCAGCGATCGAGGATGCTCTGCTGCGCGCCGCCTCCTCCCACCCGCGCATCCGCATCGTCCCGGGCTATCAGGCGGTCGACCTGCTCACCACTCACCACCACTCCCGGCGGGCGGTGGACCGCTATGCGCTGAGGAACCGCTGCGTCGGGGCCTACGTGCTGGAGGTGGCCAACGGCCGCGTCTGCACCGTGATGGCGGCGGCGACGATCCTCGCCACCGGCGGCGCCGGGGCGCTCTACGTGCACACCTCCAACCAGCCCTCGTGCATCGGCTCTGGCATGGCGATGGCCTCGCGCGCCGGGGCGCGCCTGTTGAACCTCGAGTTCATCCAGTTCCACCCTACCTGCCTCTACGTCCCGGGCGCCCCCCGCTACCTCATCACCGAGGCGCTGCGGGGCGCCGGCGCTCGGCTGGTGAACCACCGGGGCGAGCGGTTCATGACCCGGTACCATCCGGCGGGACCACTCGCTCCGCGTGACGTGGTGACCCGCGCGATCGTCGAGGAGATGCACGCCACCGGCGCCGAGTGCGTGTTCCTGGACCTCGGCGGCAAGGGACGCGAGCTCAAGAAGCGCTTTCCCACCGTGGCCGAGACCTGCGCGCGCTTCGGGATCGACATCAAGAGCGAGCGTATCCCGGTCGTGCCAGCGGCGCACTACACCTGCGGCGGCGTGGTCTCCGACCTGCGCGGGCGGGCCACGGTGCCCGGGCTGTACGCGGCCGGCGAGGTCGCCTGCACCGGCGTGCACGGCGCCAACCGCCTCGCCTCGACCTCGCTGCTCGAGGGGCTCACCTTCGGCATGTCCGCCGGCACCGACGCCGCCTCGCGCGCCGCCTCGCTCCCGCTCGACGATGACCTGTGCGGCCACATCTCCGACTGGGAGCCGGTGCCGGGCCCCTCCAACGAGGACCCCGCTCTGATCGCCCAGGACTGGTCGGCGATTCGCCACACGATGTGGAACTACGTCGGCATCGTGCGCACGCCC
>JAZDGE010000147.1:0-5086 GCA_043807175.1 Acidobacteriota bacterium | reverse complement strand
GTCCCTGGCCCCCTCGGCCTACGAAGTGGGATTCCTCTCCACGGCCCACACGCCCGAGGACATCGCCGTAACCGCCGAGGCGCTCGACCAGGCACTGGCCGAGGCCTACCGATGACCGCCCCGCCACGCAAGCACGCCTCTCCCGACGCCGCCCAGCGAAGCGATGCTTCTCGGGCGGGCGGAGGAACTGACCACTGACCACTGACCACGCCTCTCGGGCGGGCGGGGGCCCGGAGCCCGGAGCCCGGAGCCCGGAGCCTCGCCTTCGGGCGGGCGGGGGCCCGGACCCCGGACCCCGGACCCCCGACCCCTGCCGTTTTCTCGCCGCCTGCCGGGGCGAGGCGGTCGACCGCCCGCCGGTCTGGATCATGCGGCAGGCTGGGCGCTACCTGCCGGAGTACCGCGAGACCCGGGCCGAGGCCGGCTCCTTCCTGGCCCTTTGCCGTACACCGCACCTCGCGGCCGAGGTGACGCTCCAGCCGTTGCGGCGTTTCGACCTCGATGCCGCGATCATCTTCTCCGACATCCTGCTGCCGTTGGCGCCCATGGGTGTGCACTTCGCTTTTCCGGACGAGGGCGGGCCGCGCATCCAGCAGCCGCTGGCCGGCCCCGAGGAGTGGGAACGTTTGCGGGTGCCATCGACCGACGAGGGCACCGGGTTCGTCGCCACCGCGCTCGCCAAGGTGCGCGAGGCGCTCCCGCCGGAGATCGCGCTGATTGGCTTTTGTGGGGCCCCCTGGACACTCGCCTCGTACCTGGTCGAGGGGGGAACCTCGGGCGAGCACCAGGCGGTAAAGGCGGCTGCCTATACGCACCCGGAGGCGTTTCGCGAGCTCCTCGATCTGCTTTCCGAGGCGATGGGAAGTTACCTGCTCCAGCAGGTACGCGCGGGCGCCCAGGTGGTGCAGGTGTTCGACTCCTGGGCCGGGGTGCTGTCGGCTTGCGACTATGCCGAGATGGTGGTTCCTTGCTTGCGCCGGCTGTTCGGCCAGTTGAGCGCAGCCGGCGTGCCGCGCATCCTCTACCTCGGCGGCTCCGCCCACCTGGCGCCGGCGGCCGCATCGCTGCCCTGTGAGGTCATCGGGGTCGACTGGCGCACCGACCTCGCCGCTGCCGCCGCGGTTCTGCCCGGCAAGGCCGTGCAGGGCAATCTCGATCCGGCGGTGCTGCTCACCATTCCCGGGGTGGTGGCCGCGAGGACCCGCCGCATGCTCCAGTCGGCCCCTGCACGCGGCTACATCGCCAACCTCGGCCACGGAATTCTCCCCCAGACGCCCCTCGCCAATGTCTCCGCCTTCCTCGCCGCCCTCCAGGAGCCTCGATGACCCCCCGCCGCGCTTTTGGCCTCAACCACGCCCTCCATCCTCCGCCCTGCCCCCGGGCGGGAGGGGGAACGGAGCCCGGAGCCCGGAGCCCGGAGCCCTGCCTTCGGGCGGTAGGGGGCCCAAACCCCGAACCCCGAACCCCGAACCCCTGCCTCTCCGAGGTGGACTTCGCCGGAATCACCCCCGATCTGCTCGCCCGCTACGACCGCCCCGGCCCGCGCTACACCTCGTATCCCACCGCGCCGCAGTTCACCACCGACTTTGCCGCCGCCGACTACCGCGCGGCTCTTGCACGCGTGGCCGGCGCCGCCCGCGAGCCGCTCTCGCTCTACGTCCATGTTCCGTTCTGTCAGGCGCGCTGCACCTATTGCGGCTGCAGTGTGGTGATCTCGCCCCGGCGCGGCCCCGAGGAGCGCTATCTGGCCGCGGTGGAGGCGGAGCTGGGGCTGGTTGCGGGTCAGCTCGGCGCGCGCCGTACCCTCGCGCAACTGCACTGGGGCGGCGGAACGCCGACCTACCTGACGCCGGAGCAGTGCCGCCGCCTCTTCGCGGCGATCTCCGCGCAGTTCTCCTTCGCGCCCGGGGCCGAGGTGGCGATCGAGGTCGACCCCTGCGTCACCTCTTCTGAGCACCTGCACGTCTTGCGCGAGCTGGGCTTCAACCGGATCTCGCTCGGCGTCCAGGATTTCACGCCGGAAGTGCAGGAGGCGGTGAAGCGCGTCCAGTCGCTCGCGCTCACCCGCGATCTCGTTGTCCTGGCGCGCAAGCTCGGCTTCTCCTCGGTGAACGTCGATCTCATCCACGGCCTCCCCCACCAGACGGCGGAGAGCTTCGGCGCCTCGGTCGATCTCGTCATTCACGAGCTCGCGCCCGACCGGGTGGCGGTGTTCTCCTACGCCCATGTGCCCTGGATCAAGCCGCACCAGCGCGCCCTCGAGCAGCTCCCACTCCCGCGAGGCTGGGAGAAGTTCCGCATTCTGGCCGCCGCGGCCGAGCGCTTCCTGGCCGCTGGCTACCGGTTCATCGGCATGGATCACTTCGCTCAACCGGACGACGAGCTCTCCCGCGCCCTCGATGCCGGCGCGCTCCATCGGAATTTCATGGGGTACACGGTGCTGCCGGCCAGCGACATGATTGGCATCGGAGTGACCTCGATCGGCGATGTGGGTGGGTGCTTCGTGCAGAACGAGAAGAACCTCGCACGCTACGAGCGCTCGCTCGCAGCGGGTGAGCTGCCGGTGGAACGGGGCCTGCGCCGAAGTCCCGAGGACGAGCTGCGCGGCGCGATGATACGCCGTCTCATTACCACGTTCAGGCTCGACTTCGACTGGGTGCAGGAGCGCTTCGGCGTGGATCCCCGGACCCGCTTTGCCCGCGAGCTTGGCGAGCTCGCGCCGGCGCAGGCGGACGGTCTCGTGGAGGTCGATGAGTCGGGCATCCGCGTGCTGCCGCGGGGCCGCTTCTTCATCCGCAACCTGTGCATGCCCTTTGACGCTTACCTGGCGCGAGACGCGGGCAAGACCCTCTACTCGAGGACGGTGTGAGGAAAGCAGCCGGCAGCCAACAGCCAACAGCCGACAGCTTGGCACCGGCGAGGATTAAGCCCGGAAACCCCAGTTGGCTTCTGCTGCGAGGGCGGATCTTGCCGCGCTGGCGGGCGTACTCGGGGTGCGCGCCGTGCCGCCGTACGGTACCAGTACGGCTCCGGCGCTTACCCCTACGTGCGCCCGCCATCATCGGCATCTCCGCCCTCTCGCGACGAACCCAACTGGGGTTTCCGGGCTAAGGGCGAATGTGAGATGGTCGCCGCGACGGTCCAGCGCACCCAATACGGCGCTGGCCGGCCGTCGTTTCTAGCTGTGAGCTGTAAGCTGTCGGCTGTCGGCTCTCAGCCTCTCTTCCCTCCCCCGGCCACAGGCGACTGCCAATGCACGAGGTGATCGTCGTTGGGGCGGGCATCTCCGGGCTCGCTTACGCCCACGCGGCGATGCGGCGGGGCGTCGAGGATGTAGTGGTTCTGGAGGCAAGCGGGCGTGCCGGGGGCAAGATCCAGACCGAGTGGAGCGACAGTTGGTGCTGCGAGTGGGGCCCGCACGGGTTCCTCGATAATGTGCCGGAGACCCTCGATCTGGCGGCCGAGCTGGGACTCACGGCCGAGCTCGTCCGCGCCGATGAAGGCGCCGGAGATCGCTTCATCGCGCGCCGCGGCAAGCTGCGCAAGGTCCCACTGAAGCCCCCCGCGTTTCTGGCCTCCGACATCATCTCGCTGCCGGGCAAGCTGCGGGTGCTGCTCGAGCCCTTCGGCGGGCGCGGCGCCGAGGAGGAGTCGGTGGCCGAGTTCGCGATCCGGCGAATCGGCCGCGAGGCCGCCGAGGTATTGGTCGATGCGATGGTGACCGGGGTGTACGCCGGCGATCCGGCACGGCTCTCGCTGCCGGCCACGTTCCCGAAGATGCGGGCGATGGAGTATGCGCACGGCTCGCTCGTGCGTGCGATGCTCGCAAGGCGGCGGGAGGGGCGAGCCGGCGGCCCCGCCGGCCCGGGCGGCACACTGACCACCTTTCGCCGCGGCATGCAGCAGCTCACCGATGCTCTGGCCACCACCCTGGCCGGCAAGCTCCGCCTTGACTGCGAGGTCGCCGGCATCGATCTCGCCGCTCCCGGCTACGTCGTGCGGCTGGCGCGCGGCGATGAGCTTGCGGGCCGGCGGCTGGTGATCGCCCTGCCGCCCCATGCCGCCACCCGGCTACTCGCCGGGGTTTTCTCTGGCGAGGCCTGCGCGGCGCTCGCCGCGATTCCCACGGTCCCGGTCGCGGTGGTGGTCACCGGCTACCGTCAGCCGATGCCATTTGCGACCGCGACGCGCGGCTTTGGCTTTCTCGTCCCGGGGCGAGAGCTCCGGGAAATCCTCGGGACCATCTTCTGCGACTCCACCTTCCCGGTGCAGGCGCCGGCCGGGACCACGCTGCTGCGCACGCTGCTCGGGGGTGCGCGCAACGGCGCACTTGTCGAGCGCAGCGACGAGGAGCTGCTGGCCACCGTCCGGACGGAGCTGTCGCATCACCTCGGCGGCGACCCGGCGCCCGATTTCGTGCGCATCATCCGCCACCGGGAAGCGATCTCGCAGTACACCTTCGGCCACCTTGACCGCCTGCGAGTAATCGACGCTGAGGCCGGCCGCCACCCCGGCCTGCTGCTGCTCGGCAGTGGCTACCGGGGCATCGCCGTCAACTCCTGCATTGCCGAGGCGCGCAAGGCGGCGGCGATCGTCGTGTCGCCCAGCTCGTAGCCGTGCCGGCCCAGCTCGGCAACCAGCGCGCCCTCGAGATCGCCGGGATCAGGGTCAGCGACCGCGGCGACGATCTCCTCCTCGCTCGCGCCATCGAAGTTGAGCGGGCAGGGCGGCAGCACCTCGCCCCCGCAAAGTTCGGCAACCCGTAGGTTCGGCAGGACAGGGGGCGATGCTCGTAGAGCTCGCAGGCGCCCGAGAGCGGAGAGAGCACCGGGCACGGCAGTTTGGCCAGGCGGGAAAAAAGGCGCTCGCGCGCTTCATCGTCCGCGAGGAGCACGCCGCTGCCAGAGTCGCCGGGGAACGACGCCGCCTGTTGCCGCCAGTGCTCTCTGGAGCGCCGCCTCAGCCCCGAGGCAAGGCGCGGATGAGCGGCCACCAGCTCCTCTAGGAGCCTGTCGGAGAAATCGAGTGTGGTCGCGTTGCGAGCGCCGCGGGGCGAGATGCAAGGCGCCGCGGCGAAGGCGATGTG
>JAZDGE010000146.1:0-6719 GCA_043807175.1 Acidobacteriota bacterium | reverse complement strand
GAGCCCGCCTCCTCGCCGAGGAGCCGCTCGCCGCTGACGAGGGTGAGCTCAACGACTGGTGAAGGCCAGAAGAAGGCGCCCGCGACCCGCCCGACCACGACCACGAGGCCGGCGATCATGGCCAGCGCACACACCATCGCGGCGCCGGCGAGGACGCGCTGGGCCAGGCCCCGGGCAAGCAAGGAGCGCAGCCCGCTCATGCCGAGAGTCTCCCGAAACGAGCCCGCAGCCGCTCGGACACCACCACCGCCAGGGTGTTGAGCACGAAGGTCAGGGCGAACAGCATGAGGGCGGTGAGCATGAGCACGCGATAGAGCGTCCCGCCGAAAGGCGCCTCGGGCAGCTCGACTGCGATGCACGCCGACATCGTCCGCATGCCCACGAACGGCGATAGGCTCAAGATCGGTGTGTTGCCGGTGGCCATCAGCACGATCATCGTCTCGCCCACCGCCCGGCCGAGGCCCGTCATCAAGGCGGCGAAAAGGCCGGGACTGGCAGCGGGAAGGAGCACCGTGCGCGCCGCCTGCCAGGGCGTGGCGCCGAGTGCGAGCGAGGCCGAGACCAGCGCGGGGGGGACGTTGGCAAAGGCGTCCTCGGCGAGCGTGAAGATGATCGGGATCACCGCGAAGCCGAGTGCGAACCCCACCACCACCGCGTTGCGCTGGTCGAACGAAAGGCCGGCCGATTCGCGCAGCCAACTGGGAAAACCGGCGGGAAACAGCGCGCTCGCGAGTGGCCGCTCGGCCAGCGCCACGATGGCGGCGGCAGTTGCAACGACCGCGGCGATCAGCCCGAGCTCCCCGGTGCTGCCAAGGCGCCGCCGCAGCGCGAAAGGCATGCAACCCCAGAGGAGGCCTGCCACGCCGGCGGCCACCGGGAGTACCACGAGACCAGCCAGGACCCCGACCAGGTGGCGTTCCACCGCCGGTGCGAGCACGAGCGCCGCCAGGAAACCGACCACCACGGAGGGAAGCGCCGCCATCAGCTCGATGACCGGCTTGGCGACGCCGCGCAACCAGAGCGGCGCGAACTGGCTGACGTAGAGTGCGGCGGCGAGGGCGAGCGGAGCGGAGAAAAGCAGCGCCCAAAGCGCGCCTTTGAACGTGCCGACGAGCAGCGGAACCAACGAGAGCTTGGCCTCGAATTCGCTCGAACCGCCAGTCGACTGCCACACTAGCTCCGGGCGCGTGAAGCCCTCGTAGCGCACCGGTAGGAAAAGCGTGGCAAGCGTCACCTCGGGGTGAGGAAAGGCAATCGACCAGCGGCGGACCTCGCCGGCCCGGGTGAGCGCCAGCAGGCCGTTCTGGCGGGGTGAGAAGCCCACCAAAGTGGTTGCAGCGTTCGTCTCGGTCACCGTTCCCAGGACGCGCCGGGTGGTGAGATAGGCGAGCGTCAGGCCGCCATCGCGCAACACGGCGAACATCTTGTCGCGCTCCGACACGGCCAGGCCACGCACCCGGCCGGCGCCAGCAAAGGTGGCCGTGAGCTCGAGTCGGCGACTTCCCGCCACCTCGCCCGCCACCACCTGCCATGCTGTGACCAGGCCCGCGGCGTCGCCGACGAGGCAGGTCGTGTCCCCCAGCAGCACCGCAGCAGCGGTCGGCGGGTGAGCGAGGGGGACGCTCAGGAAAGCCGGGGACCGGGGACCGGGGACCGGGGTCAGGCCGCCGCCCACCCGGGGAAGAGGCGGGGTCCGGGGTCCGGGGTCAGGGGTCAGGCCCCCGCCCACCCGGGGAAGAGGCGGGGTCCGGGATCCGGGGTCAGGGGTCAGGCCCCCACCCACCCAGGGAAGGGACGGGGTCCGGGGTTCGTGGTTTGTGGTTCGTGCCCCCGCCCACCCAGAGGCACCCGCAGGTGGAGACGGGCTATTCATGGGCAGCGGGCCGCCAACGACGATGGGTTGACCGGGCGCCGCGGCCGCCTGCTCGCCGGGGGCGGGGAGGGCGAACCAGGTCAAGCCGTGCGACCCGGCGATCCACGCCTGGTCTCCACCTCTGGTCAGTGCGCCCGTCAGCGCCGGCGCTCCGAGCGGCGCCTGAAGCATGGCCACGTCGTCGCCACCGGCCACTACTTGGGCGCCGTCCGCAGTTCCCAGCAGCACCACCGGCCGGGCCAGGTCACCTGCCACCGCGAGCAGGCGCGCGCCCGCCGGCAACGACACGGAAAGCAGCCGCCTTGCCTCCGGGACGAGGACGCGGCGCTGTCCTTCCCAGCGGGTGCGCAGGCGGAACGACCACACCTGGAGGGCGCCGCCCCCGTCCGCCACCGCAAGCAGGCGAGCGCCACTGGAGAGCACGGCCTGAGTAAGGGGCGCTCTCGCCCCGGCGAGAGGAAGGCGCTCCGCGGCGCTGTCTTGGCCGAGCAGGTGAATTGTGGCATCCGAGCCGAGCACGGCAACCTGCTCGCGGGAGTCGTCTTCCCAGGCCAGCAACGCCTCGCCGCCCAGGTGGCGCATGCCCGCCGAGTCGGTCTTGCCGCCCCGCAGCAATGGCAGGCACTCCAGAAACAGGAATACCATCAGAAATCCCACTGCCAGCAGGATGAGCGAACCGCCAACAGTGATCGCCACCGCGATCAGCCGATCGATCGCGCGCGCGCGACCGAGCCGTGCAGTCACCTTGGCCGGCACTGGCAGCCCTCCGCCAAGCCTACTCCAGCTTCGCCAGCTCCTGCTCCACCACCGTCACAGGCAGTGGCAGGTAGCCATCCTTGATGACGATCGCCTGTCCCTCGCGGGAGAGAACGTAGCGGAGAAACTCACGGGTGAGTTGATCCATCGGCGCACGCGGGTCGCGCACAGTATAGACGTAGAGGTAGCGGGAAAGCGGATAGGCCCTGGTGAGTGCGTTCTCGTAGTTGGGCTCGACCGGTGTGCCACCGAGGGCGCTGGAGAGCGGCAATGCACGCACTCCCGAGGTCTGGTAGCCGATCCCCGAGTAGCCAATGCCGCTTGGGTCCTCGTTGACCCCCTGCACGACCGACGCCGAGCCCGGCTGCTCCTTCACCGTGTCCTTGTAGTCGCCCTTGTACAGCGCATGCTCTTTGAAGAAACCGTAGGTCCCGGAAGCGGAGTTGCGGCCGTAGAGCGAGAGCGGGGACTTCATCCAGCTCCCTTTCAGACCAAGCTGGCCCCAGGTCGTGATCGGGCTGGGAAAGCCGCCCTTGCGCGTCTTCGAGAAGATCGCGTCCACCTCGGGCAGCGCGAGCGAAGGGATCGGGTTGTCCTTGTGTACGTACACTGCCAGCACGTCGATCGCGGTGATGACCTGGGTCGGCGGGTAGCCGTACTTCTGCTCCAGGGCATCGAGCTCGGTGTCCTTCATCTCGCGCGACATCGGCCCGAGCTGGGCGGTGCCCGCGATCAACGCCGGGGGCGCGGTCGACGAGCCCTTGCCCTCCACCTGAACTCGCAGGTTGGGGTGGTGCTTGCGGAAGCCCTCCGCCCACAGGGTCATCAGGTTGTTCATGGTGTCGGATCCCACTGCGCTCAGGCTCCCGGACATTGCAGCGCTGCGCTGGTAAGCCGGGAGAGCCGGATCCAGCTCCACCACCTCGGCGCCGGCAAGGGGCCCAACCCCCAGGGCGAGCAGAGCGATGAGCACGAAGCGTCGGTTGAACATGGCGTCCTCCTGGCAGGCGAGCCACCCGCCAGCAGAATCGTGCCCTCGAGGTGTGAAGGAGGCGTGAAGTTCCCGCTTGCCAGCATTTCTTGCGGTCAGCTATGAGCACTCAGCACTCAGCTAAGAGGTAGAAAACAAGAGCTGATAGCTGATAGCTGATAGCTGATAGCTGATGGCTGAAAGCCAGATGCCGCTACACTCTCGCGATGACGAATCGCGCCGCGTGCTCGCTCGCTCCCGTGCTCCTCCTGACTCTGACCTGCCGGATGGCGGCACCCCCTCCGCCCTCCGGTGGCCCCCGGCCGCGTTTGCAGGCCACGGCCGGCCGGGTAGTGGTGCTGTCCATGGATGGGATGGCCGCCGAGCGCCACCGCCGCCTCTTGGCCGAGAACGCCTACGGAGATCCCGCAGGCTTCACCGCCTTCGAGCAGTGGGGCTATGTGGTCGAGCGCGCCCAACCGGTCGACCCCACGCTCACCGCGGTCAGCCACGCCGCAATCGGCAGCGGCGCCTTTCCCGCCGTCACCGGCATCGTCTCGAACCGCTTTCACCTGCCGGGTACGCCGATCGGGCAGGGAGTCTCCGGCTTCGACGCCCCATGGGGCGCCGAGCCCCTCTGGCAGGCCTTTCGCCGCCAGGGCAAGCGGGTCGGGGTGCTCACCTTTCCGGGCTGCGACGGCGCCAGTGGGCGCCGCCGGGCCGACTTCGGCATGACCTATGTGAATGGCTCGTTTGCCCGCGCGGCGATGGTGGCGCTCCCGGCGGCCGACTTCATCCGGATCGACGGCGCCTTGCCGGCGGCGCTTGTGAGCTTTGCTCCCGCGCGCCGTGCGTGTCTCAAGGTAGCGCTGGCCGAGAACGGAGTGGAGACCGACGCGGCGTTCTACCTCGTCGCCCTCGATACCACTGACGACGGAATCGTGGCCTATGACACCATGCTGGCGGATGACGACGGCGACCTCGCCAATGGCGCCGGGCCCGCGGTACACGCCCGCGAGTGGTTCCCACTCTCGGTGCGCCTCCCTCACCCGGATGGTGGGCTGCGCCAGGTCGGCGCCTGGTGCCTGCTTTGGAGTCTGCCCGCCGATCTCGGCGAGGTCCGCCTCTACCGGGGGGCGTTTCATTCCGCCGAGGCCTACCCGCGGCCTTTTCGGGAGCGGCTCGAACGTGAGGCCGGGTTCTGGCCCGGTCCCGCCGACGACCAGGCGCTCACGGCCGCGCTCAAGGGCCAGCCGGGCCTGCCGGTAGCGGACTACCTCACCCAGGTGCGCCGGTTTTCCGCTTACTTCAACGACTGCGCGCGGGCCGCGATCGCCGGCGAGCCTTTCGATCTTCTCATGCTCTACCAGCCGGTCGTCGACGAGGTGCAGCATGTCCTGACGGTGGCGGACCGGCGCCAGTTGGAGTACTCGACGGAGCTCGCGGCCATCGCCGGGGTGGCGGTAGATGACACCTATCGCATGGCCGACCACGCCGCCGGCGAGCTCTCGCGCCTGCTCGACCTCTCCCGCGACGCCCTGGTGGTGGTCTCCGATCATGGCATCGCCCCGGTCTGGGAGACCGTCCACCTCAACGAGGTCCTGCGTCGCGCCGGCCTCACCACGGCGGAGCAGGGGAAGCGCCGCCAGCAGGCGGGCGCCGACTCCGCCATCGTGGCCGTCGCCTCGGGGGGTTGTGCGCATCTCTACGTCAACCTCGCCGGCCGCGAGCCGAACGGGGTGGTGCCGCCGGCGAGGATGGACGAGGTGGTGCGAGCCGCCGCGCGGGCCCTCGCGCGCCTTGAGGTCGAGGGCGAGCCGGTGGTCGAGGCGGCGTACCGGCGCGAGGAGCTCGCCGCGCTGGGGCTCGACAGCCCAGCCGCGGGCGATCTCGTGGTCTTCATGCGGCCGGGCTTCGGCGCCTCCTCACAGATCGGCGGCGCCCTGAGCGAGCCTTCCGAGATCACTGGCCAGCACGGCTTTCGCAGCACCCATCCCGAGATGGCGGCGGTGTGGATGGCGCGCGGCGCGGCGGTGCCGCGCGCCCGCCTCGGAAAGGCCTCGCTCACCGAGGTGGCCGCGTTCGTGGCTCGCCTGGCGGGCGTGCAGCCGCCGGCGCAGGCCCAACCGTGGCGACGCGGCCGCTGAGAGACAGGGGTCCGGGGACCGGGGTCCGGGGTCCGTTCCCCCACCCGCTCCAAGGCACTCAAAGGAAGTGGCCTCTTCCAATCGGAGGGGGCAGCCAACTGCGGTAACGACCTCGGGCGGCCTGGCTAACCCGCATTTCTCACCGTGGTCCGTAGCGAAAGCGCCGAGAGTGCGTCAGATCGGGCCGCACGTAGCGAGGAGCGACGAAGGCGTACTTGAACAGTACGTTGAGGAGCGATGAGCGAGTACGGCCCGAGATGGCGTGCTATCGGCGCTTGCAGTAGGACAAGCGGTGAGAAATGCGGGCTAGAATGGTGGACGCGTCGAATCTTGTCTTCCGACCAGCCGCATCCAGAATGGAGGGGGACCATGAATCGTCACCACCTGCTCCCGACACTCGCCGCTGTGACCCTGATCGCTCTTGCTGCCACCGCCCAGGAACTGCCGCCACCGCTTGCCGGTTGGAAGGACTGGGTGCTGACCGGAGAGGAGCACCGGCAGTGCCCGTTCTGGATGGGCGGGAGCTTTGGCGAGCCGTCCAGCCACGTGTGTGCGTGGCCGCAACGGCTCAGGCTCGATGCCGGCGCCAAGGGCGGCCGGTTCGAGGTCACCTGGACGGCCTACGCAGACACCTGGCTGCCGTTGCCGGGGGACGCCGATCACTGGCCGCTCGCGGTTCGCGTCGACGGCGCCGCGACGCCGGTGGTGGAGCACGGCGGCCGCCCGGCCGTGCGGGTCAAGGCGGGCCGCCACGCCGTCGCTGGCGAGCTGGTCTGGGAGCGGCGGCCGGAGTCGCTGCTGGTCCCGGAGGCGATCGCCTCGGTTGACCTGGTCCTCGACGGCCAGTCGGTCTTCCCGCTCCAGCGCGCCGCCTCCTCACTCTGGCTCGGCCGGCCCGAGGCGGCCCTGGACCAGGCGGAGGCGCTCTCGGTGCAGGTCTACCGCCAGGTCCGCGATGGCCTGCCGCCGCTGA
>JAZDGE010000145.1:0-8532 GCA_043807175.1 Acidobacteriota bacterium | reverse complement strand
GGGTCACCTCCTGGGGGCGATGTGGTTCGCGCTGCTCTTCTTCGCCGGTCTGACGACCTCCGTCGCTCTGATCATGCCGGCGGTCGCCTTCGTGCGCGAGGAGTTCGGCCTCTCCCGCGAGAAGGTGGTCTGGTCCGTCGGTGGCATCTGCTTCATCTTCGGGCTCATGCACGTGGCCTGGCTGGGCCACGGCTTTCTCGACGAGTGGGACTACTGGGCGGGCACGTTTGGTCTGGTCGTTTGCGCCATCATCGAGGTGATCCTCTTCCTCTGGGTGTTCGGCGCCAACAACGCCTGGCACGAGATGCACCTCGGCGCCGACCTCAAGATACCGCGAATCTTCAAGCACATCATGACCTACGTGACGCCGGCCTACCTTGCCGTGATCCTCGTCTGGTGGGCGAAGGACGACGCGCTCCCGATCATCCTGAACCAGAAGTCGGCCGGCAGCGCGAGCCCGGTTGAGCCCGCGGACGAGCCGTTCATCTGGGCGGCGCGGGCGATGATGGCGGCGATCGCGATCGCGCTCGTCATCCTGGTGCGCCGGGCCTGGCGGCGCAATGGTTACGACTCCCGCAAGGGGTTTGCCGAGGTGGAAGGCGCGGCCGCCGCCTTGGGAGGCAAGCGATGACCACCGCGGCGATCGTCTTCTGGCTGGCGAGCTGGAGCTTCGTGCTCGGCCTGACGGGCTTCTGCTTCTGGCGCATCCTGCGCCTGCGCCGCCATCACGACCCCGATGGCATCGGTCCCGCCAAACCCCCGCGGCCGCCCGCCGTAGAGGAGCAACCCGACACCTAGCGCGGCCCACACCTGATGGAAAGTGTTTGTCCCCTCGCACTTGCCTTTGGGTGGGCGGGGGCCTCTCCCCTGTCCCCTCCTCCCCTGTCCCCTGTGCGGGAGAGGTCCAGAGCCCTGAGCTCGGGGCCCGGAGCCCGCCTTCTTCCTAAAACGGTCCCCAGTGCATCAGGACTGGCGGAATCAGCGACAGCAGGCCAAAGACGACCCACAGCAGCACCAGCGGCAGGAACCACTTCGCCCACTTCTCCCAGCGCAGCCGCGCCAGACCGAGCACCCCCATGGTCACACCGGAGGTCGGCAGGATCGGGTTGATGTACTCCGCGAGCTGGAAGGCGTAGACCGACGTCTGGCGCGTGATCCCCACCAGGTCGCCGAGCGGCGCCATAATTGGCATCGTCAGCGCCGCCTGGGCGGTGCCCGAGTGGACGAAGAAGTTGATGACGCACTGCGAAAGGAACATGAGCTGCGCCGAGATAACCGGATGAAAGCGGGCGATGGCGGTCTCCATGGCGTGCAGCATCGTGTCCAGGATCCTCCCGTCCATCGCCACCAGCAGGATGGCGCGGGCGCAGCCGATGATCAGCGCCGCCCCGATCATGTCCTTGGCCCCCTCGGTGAAGGCCCGCGCGGCATCCTCGCCGGAGAGGCGTCCAGCCAGCGCCGACGCGATCCCGAGGGCGAGGAACAACCCGGCGATCTCGTCGATGTACCACTTGTACTTGAGAATGCCGAAGACCAGCAGAGCCATGGCGAGCAGGAAGATCGCCAGCACAGCCCGGTGCCGCGCCAGGATCTCGACCTTCTGCTGGCCGACAGCGCCCAGGTCGAGCGAGCGACGGAGCTCTTCGTCCTCGTCGAAGGTCGGTGAGAGCCGTGGGTTCCGATGCACTCGCTCGGCATGCACCATGACGAAGGCGATAGCCATGACGGTGCCGATCGCCCACACCACGAGGCGAAAACCGAGACCGGAGTACAAGGGCAGCCCCGCGATGCCCTGCGCGATCCCCACGGTGAAGGGGTTGAAGAACGCCCCGGCAAAGCCCGAGGCGGCGCCCACGAAGGGGATGGCCACGCCGGTGATGGTGTCGTACCCGAGCGAAAGAGCGAGCGGCACGAAGATGACGATGAACGGCATCGTCTCCTCGCACATGCCGAAGACCGCCCCACCGAGGGAAAAGACGAGCATGATGACCGGGATGAGCAGCACGCGCAGTGCCTGCCGCCTGCCGAACCCTTGTGCGAGCGCGTGAATGAAGACGGTCACCGCGCCGGTCCTCTGGATGACTCCGAAGACACCGCCGACGATGAAGCAGAAGCCGATGATCATGGCGGCATCGACGAAGCCTCGGACCGGTGACACGAACAGGGCGGCGAGGCCCTGGGGCTGGCGCGCCGTGTACTCGAACGAGCCGGAGACCGGCATCGTCTTGCCGCCCTTCTCGACCCGCTGGTACTGGCCACCCGGAACGACCCAGGTGGCGATCACGGTGAGGACCACCATGGCGTAGATCAGGATCAACGTGTGGGGGAGCTTCCGCGGTAAGGGGCTACTCATCGGTCGGCCGACCTCCAAACCCGCGAATGGTAGCAACCCACCGCCCGCGCGGCCAATCTTGGGTCAACCCCTCCGCGGTGAAGGATGCTTACAGCACCTTGATCGCCACCTGACGCCCAAGCCGAGTGTCCCGCGCACGGTAGACCTCACCCATCCCGCCGGCGCCGATGCGGGCGGTGATCTCGTACGGGCCGAGGCGAGTGCCGGTCATCGCTCTTCACTGCTCCGGGAAGCGCATACGGCGCAGGAGGTCCTCGAAGCGCGGATCACTGCGCAGGCTGTCCCAATCCCAACCCACCTTGAGGTGGACCAGTGGGCTCTCGCGCCAGGTGAAGGCCTTCTCCAGCCACCCCAGGGCGCGGCTGACGTCTCCCGCGTGGGCCCACAGCCGGGCGATGCGAACCGCCGGCACGTGGGTGGCGGCCGCGCGTTTCTCCAGCGCGACCGCCGCCAGCCTCATGCCGCCCTCGTATCCGGACTCCGGCTGGCCCTGCTGCAGTGCCGCCACTACGTCGCCATCGCCCAGCACCGCGAAGAACCTCTCTGCCGCGGCCAGCGCCTCCTCGCGCATGCCCTTGCGGTAGAAGGCGCCCCACAGGCCGAGATGGGCCGAGGAGAAGTCCGTTTCCATCTGGAGCGTCTTGTGAAGCTGGGCGACCGCGTCATCGCAGCGATGGAGGTACACCAGGTGCCAGCCGTAAAAGCCCTGGATGAAGAAGCTGAACGGATCGAGCTCCAACGCTCGCCTAGCCTCGGCCGCCGCCTCGTCGTTGCGCCCCATGGAGATCAGGAAGTCCGAGTAGAAGAAGCGCGCGTCAGCAGAGTTGGGGTCGAGCTCAAGCGCCCGCCGAAACTCGGCCTCGGCGCCGCTCCAATCCCAGTCGCAGCAGAACTTGAGGTTGGCAAGGTTGACACGGACCTCGGTGAGCGACTCGTCCAGCTCGAGGGCCCTCAGCGCCGCCTCCTTCGCTTTCGGAATCGCCTCGTGGGGCGGCACGAAACCGGCGTCGGTGAGGGAAAACCAGGTAATGGCGATGCCCGCCCAGGCACGGGCGCAGCCGGGGTCCTTCTCGAGGGCGAAGTCGCAGTACTGCAGCGCGATGTCAAGGTGCTCCCGAGAGAGCTTGCGCCAGTGGAAACGGGCTTTCAGGCAAGCGTCGTAAGCTTCCGGGTTGACCTGGTGACGAGCGGCCAGTCGCCGCGCTTCCTCCGGCGTCACCGCGATGCGGATCTCGCCGACGATCGCCCGCGCGACCTCGCTCTGCAGCAGCAGGACGTCCTCGAAATCACGCTCGTAGCTCTCCGCCCACAGGTGGGTGTCGGTCGCGGCGTGAATGAGCTGCGCGGTGATGCGGACGCGCTGCCCGACGCGCATGACCGACCCTTCCACCACCCCGTCCACGCCGAGCTCCGCCGCGATCTCCGGTAGCGACCTGTCGGTTGCCTTGTAGCGCATCGCTGAGGTGCGCGAGATGACCCGCAGCGCCCGGATCTTGGCGAGGTCCGCGATCAACGCCTCCGTCATGCCGTCTGCGAAGTACTCCTGCTCCGGGTCCCGGGAAAGGTTGAGGAGCGGCAGCACCACCACTGCCCTGATGCGCTTGCGGCCGGCCGTGTGTCTCGGGCGCAGGGTCTTTAGCCGGGGCTCATGGAGGTCGATGCCGGTCGCATACTGCACCGCATCGAGCGCGGCCTTCAGCTCGCCGCCACCCTGATAGCGCCGTCCCGGCTCCTTGTTCAGACAGCGTCTCACTACGGCCGCCAGCGAGGAGGGCACGCGCGCCGGCAGTGGCGGCGGCTCATCTCTGAGGATCGCGGCGATCGTGTCCGTCGAGGTTGCTCCGTGAAACGGCCGCTCCCCACCGAGCATCTCGTACAGCACCACCCCAAAGGCGAAGACATCCGCCCGCTGGTCAACCGGCAGCCCGCGCGCCTGCTCCGGCGCCATGTAGGCCACCGTTCCCAGCACGTGACCGACGTCCGTCGCCGCCGTCGGCGCTTGTGAGGCGGTCTCCGCCTCGTCGACCGATGCGCTCGCCACCAGCTTCACCAGCCCGAAGTCGAGGATCTTCACCACCCCGTCTTTGGTCAGGAAGATGTTGGCCGGCTTGAGGTCGCGGTGCACGATCCCCTTCTCGTGGGCGGCCGCGAGGCCCCGCGCGATCTCCAGCGCGATCCGCACCGCGTCGGCCAGGGCCACGGCACCGCGCAGGTGCCGATCCCTGAGCGACTCCCCTGCAAGCAGCTCCTCGACCAGGTATGGCGCGCCCTCGAAGGTGCCAACGTCATGCACTACGAGGATGTTGGGGTGGTTGAGCGCCGCCGTGGCCCGGGCCTCGCGCTCGAACCGGCGCAGCCGGTCGGGATCGGTGGCGAACTCGCTCGGCAGCACCTTGATCGCGACCTCACGGTCAAGGCGCGTGTCGCGGGCTCGCCAGACTTCGCCCATCCCGCCGGCACCGAGCGGGGCGAGGGTCTCGTAGGGACCGAGGCGAGTGCCGGCTATCATCACCCTCACCCCTTCGGCCGCAGGAACTCCTCGAACGGCGGGTAGCCGTGAAGAAGCTCGAGGCCGAGGGAGGTGTGGAGGGAGGTCCCGTAAGCCTGGCCCTGCGCAAACGCCTCCCGCAAAAGCTCCATGGCCTTCTCCTTGTCGCCAAGGCTGGCTGCGATGCACGCGCGGTACCACGTCTCCTCACCGAACAGCCACTTGCGGTCGAGGCGCTCCAGGTCGCCGGCCACTTTCAGTGCGGCGGCGCGGTCACCGGCACGGGCGGCGGTGATCCCGACCATGCCGGCGTCGCCGACGCGCGATGACCCGCCGGCTACCAGGCTCTCGAACAGCGCACGTGAGTCTTCCCAGCGCTCCGCCCAGAAGAGAGCCATCGCAAGGCCGCGCCGGAATTCCTCCGTTGCCATCTCCTTGGCAGGTCGGCCGCGGTACCAAGTCACGACACGCTCGGCGAGCCGCAGCGATTCCTCGCGGCGGCCGTGGGCGCGCAGCTCGCCCGCGGCAAAGATCATCGCATCGGCGGCCGTACCGCGATTCATCTGCGCCGCCGCGATCTCTTCGAGGGCGCGCCGGAGCTCGTCGAGCCGGCCCAGTGCGGCCAGAGCGCTGACCTCCGAGTAGCGGACGTCCGCGTTCTCGGCGAACTGCTCCCGTACACGCCGCGCTTCCTCGAGCTCGCGCTCGTAGCGCCCCTGCATGTGGAAGGAGTCGCAGTAGAGTGAAATCCACACGGCCCCGAGGGGATGGTTGCCCCACGGCTGCTTGGGGAAGCTGGCAAAGGTGGCGGCGGCCTCTTCAGGGCGGTTCGCGAAGATGGCGAGGATTCCAAGCCAGTGGTTGACCAGGGGATCCCGCGGCGCCAGCCTCTGGGCGCCCCGGATGTACTTCAGCGCCTCGCCGTAGCGGTGGAACCCCCAGGCCGCGCCACCGTCGAGCCACTGCCGCCCCAGTGGCGTGAGCAGGTCTCGCTTCCCGGTGAGCCGCTTGAAAATCGCCTCGACCTCGGCCCAGTCACCGCGGACGCGACGAAGGTACGCGGCCCAGAGCAAAGGGGTCACAAAGTCCGGATCGATCTCCGCCGCCCGCTCCATGTGCCGCAACGACTCAGCGTCGTCAGCGAGGAACAGCTCGAAGCCATTGATGAACTCGCGGTAGGCCTCGTAGGTCGGCGGCCGCTGCTGGAAGGTGATGTCTTGGCGCGCCTCGAAGCTGGCTGCAAGCGCCCCCATCACGCCGCGCCGCAGGGTATCAATCGCCTCGACCGGCGCGGCCACTGAGCCGCTCGCCGGATCGAGGGCGTAGATGAGCTTGCGCTTGATGGCATCGCTGATCCTGGCTTGGAAATAGAGCGTTAGCCCCTGCACGTAGTAGTTTCCAGACACCACGACGCCGGCGCCCGTGTCCTCGGCCAGGAGCCGCAACGGGTCTTGGACCGACGGCGCCGGCGACCCCGGTGGCTGGGCAACGAGCACCGACGTGCTCGGCACCACTTCGAGCCCTTCGACGCGCGACAGCCCCTGGGTGATCCAGTCGGAGGCCATGCGGCCGAGGGGATCCAAGGACTCATCGCCGGTCTGGTTCTCGAACACCGCCACGACGACCCGCTTGGGCTCCAGCGTCGCGCCGGCCGCCGGGGTCCGGCTGCGCAGGTAGAAGAACGCGCCGGCCGCAACCACCAGGGCGGCCGCCCCGCCTGCCGCAAGCCACACGAGCCGCCGGCGCGGGGCAGTGTGCGCGAACGCCGTACCGGCCCGCGTTCCGCCCGTGTCAGCCACGATCGCCTTCAGGTCGAACGCCAGGTCGCGCGCCGACTGAAAGCGCTCCTCGGGGCTCTTCTCCAGGCAGTGCGCGATGGACCGCGACAGCGCTGGCGGTACGCCGCCCTCGATGCTCGATGGCTCCGGCGGTTCCTCCTTGAGGATCGCCGTCATCGTCTCCGCCCCAGTTTCGCGGGCAAAGGCATGCCTGCCGGTCACCATCTCGTACAGCACCACGCCGAGGGAGAAGATGTCCGAGCGGTGATCCACGTTCTGGCCGCGCACCTGCTCGGGGGACATGTAGGCCACCGTGCCCATCACGATGCCCGGCTCGGTCCCGAATGCGGTCGGCGCCAGTGCTGGCGGCTGCTCCTCGCGCAAAGTGGTCAGCTTGGCGAGGCCGAAGTCCAGGATCTTGACCTGGCCGTCCTTCGTGACGAAGAGGTTCTCCGGCTTGAGGTCGCGGTGGATGATCCCCTTTTCGTGGGCGGCGGCAAGCCCCGAGGCCACCTGCACAGCGAGCTCGATCGCCTTGCGCGCCGGCAGAGGTCCACCCTTGATCCGATCGCGCAGAGACTCGCCTTCCAGCAGCTCGGTCACGATGTAGTGGACGACCTCTGCGGCGCCGCAGGATGCCCCGCCTTCGGCTCGGGAAGACAGCGACGCCGAGCCGACATCGTGGACCGCCAGGATGTTGGGGTGGTTGAGTGCTGACGCCGCGCGCGCCTCCTGCTCAAAACGGCGCAGGCGGTCGGAATCGGCCGCGAGGCCGGGCGGCAGCACTTTGACTGCCACCTCGCGGCCGAGCCGGCCATCGCGAGCCCGGTACACCTCTCCCATCCCTCCGGCGCCGAGTGGGGCGACGATCTCGTAGGGTCCGAAACGAGTGCCTGCGGGGAGGCTCACAGGTCGAACCTCGAGAGCACGGCCTCAATCCGCGGGTCGCTGGAAACCAGGGTCGGCGGGAGCGCGCGGTAGCAGGCGAACCAAGGGTCCTTGCTCTCAGCCGCGACCTCCAGCCACCGCACCACCCCCTCGACCTCCTGCCGGGCTGCGGCCATCCAGGCAAAGAAGCCGGGCGGCACGTGTCTGCCTTGAGCGCGCTCTTCAAGCCGCACTCGCAGCGCCTCGCCACGCTGCTTGTCGCCCAGGGCGTAGCAGGCGCAGGCGAGCAGCGCCATGGCGACGGAGGCTCCGCCCGAGAACTCCACGGCCTTCTCGCCCTCCGCTCGGACCTCCTCGAGCCGCCCCCCTCTCGCCGCAAGGAGGCTCAGCTCCCAGTGCGGGAGCCAGTGCGTCGGATCCAGTGCTATGACTCGCTCCAGCTCGGCGCGGGCCTCCTCGCGGTGGCCCGCCATGTCGAGCCATCCGGCGTTCCAGGCGCAGTTCGGCACCGAGAGCGGGTCGAGCCGAAGCGAGAGCCGGGCCACCGCGGCGGCCTCGTCCCAGCGACCGCGGACCACGAGGAACGCCGCGAGGTTCATGTACGCCATCGCCGCGCTGGGTCCGAGTGCCACGCCGCGCCGCAGGCTCTCCTCGCTGGCCTGCCAGCGGCGCTCAGAAAACGCCAACAGCGTGCCCATGCCGACATGCGCCATCGCCGAGTCGGGGTCAAGCGAGAGCGCTTTCTCGATCGCCCCCTTGCACCGCGCCCATGCCTCCCGCGGTGAGAGATCGGCCCAGAACGCCTGGCTGATGAACCACATGCCCAGCCCGTTGTACGCCGGTGCGTAGTCCCGGTCGGTGCGGATCGCCTCCTCGAAGCACTCCCGGCTGCGGGCGAAGCCTTCCGGTGACAGCTTGTTCCAGTGGTACAGCCCCTTGAGGTAGGCGCTGTAGGCGTCGAGGTCGACCGTGGAGGGACGCTCGATCGCCGCTCGCTCGGGCCCGAGCAGGCGAACCTTGAGGGC
>JAZDGE010000144.1:0-14055 GCA_043807175.1 Acidobacteriota bacterium | reverse complement strand
GGTCCCACCGCCCGATCTCGCGGCAGGAGAGAGGCAGGAGCTGGAGCACCGCGGCGCGGCCCGCCATCGACTCCGCGACGCCCTTCATGAGCGAGAAATCCTGAGAGCCGGTGAGCAGGAAGCGGCCGCGCCGGGAAGGGGCCTGGTCGATGAGCGTTCGTACGTACGGCAGAATCTCCGGCACGTGCTGGATCTCGTCCAGTATCGTGGGGGTCCTGACCTCCTCGATCCAGCCACGCGGATCGCTGCGGATGCGTGCGATGACGTCCGGATCTTCCAGCAGGTGGTACGAAGCCGTGCGAAACACGTGGCGCAGCAGGTAGGTCTTGCCAGAACGCCTGGGCCCGGTCAGCACGACGGCCGGGAACGACCGCGCTGCCAGCCTGATCTGGCCCCCCAGCTCCCGCTCGATATGGGCCACTCGCGCCTCCTCGACGGCCCACGCCGCTTGTGAGAATTCTAAACTGTCACTTTAGAACAATCAAGACACTCCGCTCCCCTGACCATACGCAGAGGTCATGCCACCAAGACCGCTCACGTACTCGTGGATGCCGCTGATGACCAGATCATCGGAGTTGCACGCCGCGCCGATATCAAGCGTGATCCTTTCACCGACTGATGTGCAACAATCGAGGCTGGCCTCGGGGTGGCGAGTTGAGCGGTGGGAAGCCCGAGCCTCATGATCCTGGGAAAGGGCAGGTGCAGGCGCGCTTGGCTCGCGATCCGTTTCTTCGTGGCATTCCGGCCCCGCTGCGCCGGTTGATCCGGTGGAGCCACCACGCGTTCTGGAAGCTCAAGCGGACCAGGCTGCTGCTCACCTCGGTTCCCAAGTGCGGCACGCACCTCTTGCGCGAGCTGTTCCACAATGTCGGGCTGCTGGTGGAGCGCGAGGTGCCCAAGAACTATGGCGTGGCGCCGCACGAGCTGCGCGAGGTGCTCGCCGGCCTATCTGGCGAGGCCGCGGTTGGCCATATCCCGGCGTTTCCCGAGCTGCGCGAGGTGGTACGGGAGACCGCCACCAAGGTGCTCTTCATCATTCGTGATCCCCGCGACTACGTGGTCTCGCTCATGTACCACATGCGCCGCCGGCCCGACCACTTCCTCCATCGCTACTTTCGCGAAGATGTGCCGGACGACGACGTGGCCCTGATGCACATCATCCGTGGCTGTGATGTCCGCCCCGAGGGGATGCTGGAGGACGTCGACACGTTCTTTCGCTGGTTCCTGCCCTGGCGCGAAGCTCCCAGCGCCTGCACGACCTCGTTTGAGCGGCTGATCGGCCCCGAAGGCGGGGGCTCGGCGGTCGCGCAGGAGAAAGAAATCCGTCGGCTGCTCGCCCACGTCGACTATCCCCTGCTCGTGCCCGCCCTGTTGCGCAGGCTCGGGCGGCGCATCTACACCGCCGACAGCCCAACTTTCCGCCGGGGCATGATCGGGAGCTGGCGGGAGAGCTTCAAGTTGGCGCACCGTGAGGCCTTCAAGGAGGTGGCTGGCGGCCTGCTCATCGAGCTGGGCTATGAGCAGGACCTCGACTGGTAGACCCCGCGCGCTACCGTTGCCCCATTGATGCCGCGCCTTCCTGGTCTGGAAGCGCTTTCAAGCTGAGGATCATCACGAACAGAGCACGTTCTTCGCAACCAGCGCGTGGGCGGGGGACGGGCGGGCGAGTCTTCTGAATGACGTGCGGGGGAAGGTGTCAACTGGCGTTCTTGCAGAACCCTCCGCGGGCCGCTGCTTTGTTGGCGAGTCACGACAGGAATGACGCTCCGCCGGTAAGTGCCTCCTCCTGCCGGTCGCGACAAGAATGTCGCTCCTACACCGCGAATGCTACGGGCTATCACGATTCCGGCGGCGCCGCACGCACGATCGCCACACGAGCACGATCGCGCCTGCCGCAGCCCTTGTCGGAGGGGCATTCTCGCCCCGATTCGCCAAGCTGAGCAGACGAGGTCTCCGAGCACCATCACGGCGACGGCGGCGGGAGGAGACCGCAGTCGTGGCCCTCGAAAAACCCGATTCTGCACGCGGCTCAACTGTCAAGAGTCGGCTGCGAGGCTTCGCTTTGCCGGGCTTGAGGCCTGTTGGCTCAGGCGCCGCCTGCGCTATATTCGCGCGGTGGGTCCGGCACGGGTGGGAATCAAGGTGCTTGCGGCACTCGCGGTGGGTGCGGCTGTGGGTTGGCTGAGCGGGCTTGGCGGCGAGCCCGGTCCCCTGTCCCGGCATGGCAACTGCTTTCGGTCGCTGCGCATGCTCCGTTTTGCGGTGAGCGCCTTCGCGGCGCAGCACGGCCGGCTGCCGGGCACTTCCGACTCCTCCGGCAGCGCCATCACGGAGCTTCCTGCGGCGGAGCTCGAGCAGCTCGTCACGCGCCAGCTCACCGAGCCACGCGATGCGAGCGGATGGCCGTCATTACAGGGCCCCTGGCGAGGCCTACTGTCCGAGCTGCCCGCCAACCCCTACACGATGTCGCGCCGGCTCGTGGTGGCGCCTGCAGGCGAGGACGCGCTCGCGTTCGCCGCGGCCAGCGCCGCCGGCTGGGCCTATTTGCCGATGGCCGGCCAGGACCACTCCGGTCCCCTTCCGGCCGGCTTGATCCTCCCCTGCGGTCGCGATCGTGCTGCTGGAGGTGATGGCGGTTTCGCAGTGCAGAAGATCGCTTTCGAGATCGAGGATTTCGAGCGGTGGCGGTGAAACCGAGACTCCTGGCGGCAGGCGCATTCGTCGCGCTCACGCTGGCGGCACTCGGGGTTCGCCTGGCTGCCTCTCCCGGGGCGGATCTGTCGCCGCCAGTGAAGCGCCTGCTCGGCCGGGCGCCCCGTCTCGACGCCTACTGGTACACGCGAAAGGCGGTGGTCGGTACCCGTGGTGCACCGGACGAGCGCACTCCCGCGACCTTCGATCGCCCCGCCTACACCGCGCTGTGCCGGGCGGTTTTCACGGCAACCGGCGCCACTGAGCGAACGGTGGCGCTGCCCGCCATCGCAGCCGCAGCGCTCACAGTCGGCCTGCTGTTTCTCGCGGGCCTGCGCGGCGGTCTGCCACCCGGCGCGGCCGCCCTCGGCGGGCTGTTCGCGGCGACCAACTGGATCGCGGTGGTGCACGATCGCGAGCCACTGATCTACTCCACCGTCAACCTCGCGATCCTCCTGGCGGTCCTTGCCTGGGCCGCCGGACTGCGCCGTCCGGCTTTCTTCGCGGTCGGCTGGGCGCTGCTCGCCCTGGCGGTGCTCACGCTCAAGGAGACCGCGTTGCTGGTCGCGCCAGGGCTTGCGGCCGCCCAACTGGCCGCCGCCCCCACGCCCCGGAGCAGGCGCAGGATTGCCCTGGTAAGTTTTGTCGCAGCGGGCGCGGCGGCACTCGCGATCTGGGGGCTCGCCCGCGAGGTGGCGCTGGCCATGCTCAGCAAGCTGGAGACTCGCACGATCCTGCCTGATCTCTCGTTTCCGGGAGGGTGGGTGGCGACGCTTGGGGACCTTCCCCAGACCCTCGCGGTCCTGGGTCAGATCCCGGCGATCGCACTGCTGGCTCTGGTCGGCACTGCTGCGATTGCACTCGAAGGGCGGCAGCCGGCTGGCGACGGTGCCGCGGTATTCCGTCGCCTCTTGGTCTTCTGGCTGGTTGCCGGCTGCCTGATCGTGGCCGGCTTTGCCTACCGGCCGACGCGCTATGTTCTCTGCCTGTTCCCTCCCGCGCTGTTGCTGGCAGCCCACGGCGGAGTCGTGCTTGGCGGCTGGATGAGGTCGCCGGTGGCGTGCAGCCGGACAAGGGCTCTGGCCGTTCTCTTCGCCAGTTGGTGGCTCGCGCTTGCCGCTCTCTACGCCTGGCTGCTGCCGATCGCACCCGAGTGGCTGCGGGTGGCGTTCCCGCCCTTTGCATTTGCGACGCCATTTCGCCTCGGAGTCGCGGCCTTCGGAGCCGCCCTCCTCGCGGCTTTTCAAGCCAGCTCCTTCACCGAGCGCGGGTGTTTTCCGCCCGCCCGCCGGTACGCCCTCGCCCTGATCTTCTTCGTGTTTCTGACCGATGCCCGAAACCTCCAGGCCACTCTGGCCCACCCAACCTTCAACGATCGGGCGGCCCGCGGCACGTTCGCGGCGATCGTCGGCCCGGGCGCCAGAGTGCAGGGTTACGGCGCCGCCTACGTCGCGCTCGCACCTGGCCGCGAGGTTTCCTTCGACTTCCGTGTGAGCGCCTCGGAGCTGCTCGCCAACGAGTCGCGGAGCAGCCATCTGGTGACCCTGTGGGTGCCGGAGCTGGCCTATGTCGAGGGCCTTCTCGCCGCGGCCGGCGCCCCGCTCCATGAGGTCGCCGACGTCGTCATCTCGCACGAGCGCTACCGCATCTTCCGGCGCCACAACGCCGTCGCCCGCGGCTACATGTTGACTGCATTCGAGGCTGCCCGCGACGCCGAGCAGGCCGGCTCAGCCGCCGCCGCCGCCCGGACCTTCCGCGAGCTGCTCACCTCCCAGCCGGCGGCTGACCCGGTGATCCTCGCCTATGCCGGCCACGCGATTTCGCGGGTGGATCCCGCCGAAGGCGAGGAGATCCTGGCCCGCGCCCTGCGCGCGGCGCCCCAGTCGCCCTTCCCCTACCTCAAGCTCGCCGAGCTCGCTGCCGAGCAGGGCCAGCCCGAGCGCGCCGCCTCTTTCCGCGCGGCCGCCGCGACCCTGCTGCCGCACGAGATCATCGCTGGTCTCGGCCGGCAACCTATTCCAGGAAAACACTGACACACAAGAAGAAGCGGGCTCCGGGCTCAGGGCTCCGGGCCCCGTTTCCCCCGCCCACCCGCAGAGGTCCTCAACGACAGGCAGCCTCCTCTTCTTCAGCGGGTCGCAAGAAAGGCAAGGGCGACCCACCCGGGGTCGCCCTTGAGGCTATGCGTGTGAGCTGCGCTAGGCGCGGCGATCGCGGCGCCAGAGCACGACGCCAAAGCCAATGAGCGCAAGCTGGGCCAGCTCACCGCCGAGGCCGTGGCGCCGCCAGAGGCCCTTGAGATCGAGCCCGGCGAAGGTCGCGACCGGCGCCGCGACGACCTTGGCGTCGATCGCGGTGCGCCGCAGCATCATGTTGCTGAAGGTGTAGATCCCGTTCGTGTAGGCGCCCGTCAAGGTGTCGAAGGAATCGAGAATCAACGGCGCCTTGGGATCGGTCAGGTTCTCCTGCTTGATGACGTAAAGCATCTCACCGAGCGGAGTAAGGGCGGCGGCTTCCGGGACCCCGACCAGATCCGAGATGAAGTCGACCTGCTTGGTCCAGGGGTTGATGATGCCCACCCCCACCTGGGGGTTCACGAAGCCCCTGAACACGACATATGCAAGGTGCGTGCGGAAGCTGAAGAGCAGGCTGTTCCTGGGGTTGAGCACAAGGCATGACGAGGTGGCGAAGTTGATCGTGGAGCTCGAGATCTGCTCCCCAAAGAAGGGGTCGAAGTGATACAGCTCGTGGCAGGGGAGGTTGGCGAGCAAGGCGGTACCGACATGGGTGAAAACGGTGTCGTCGGCGCTCGGGCAAGGTGATTCCTGGCAGAATTCGTCGACGTCGAGACGCGAGTTGATGCCGAGAACGGGTCCGCTGGTGCTCAGGAAGTAGATCGCCGGCGAATTCGAGATCGCTGCGACCGCCAGCAGGTCGCTGTCGCCTCCGCCGGAGATCGCGGAAATCCCGCCGAGGCGCTCCCAGTACGGCTGGCCCGGCTCCACCTCTCCGACCCGCGCTCCATAGAGCGTGTCCACCGCCACCACCGACGGCTGCTGGGTGGTCACGAACAAGGTGCTTCCGTCCTGGCTCAGCACCGAGTCGAGGGGTCCCTCTGGTATGTACACGGTGTTGAGGAAGGCCCCGGTCGCCGTGTCGAGCGTCTGCACGTTGCCGTTGAGGGAGTCGACGACGAAGAAACGTTGGCCGTCAGGGGCCACGGCGATGGAGGTGGGGATACCGTAGCCAAGGTCAACCGACCTCACAAGCGTGGGGGGATCGGTGCCGAGGTCGACGATCTCGACCGCACCGTTGGGCCTCGTCGTCATGCCCTGGACGCAGGGCAGGTTCAACGAGTCCTCGAAACAGGGAACGCTGCGCCGCTCGTTGCTGCCGAAGAGCGCGAAAAGGTAGAAGTTCCCCGGTGGCTGATAGCCTGCGGCAGCGGTCAGGTGCACGCCGAAGACATAGACTCCGAGGACGAAGCACAGCCCACTCAGGACGCGCCAGAATCGCATGACGCCCTCCCATCGCCAAGAGATATCCCGTGCAGCATCTCAGTTGTCAAGATAATCCATTCATGCAAGCCCGTCTAGTGCGCTGGTTCAAGCACGTGATGCGGCTCACCAGGCGAAAAGCCCAGCAGAATCCAGGCTCGGTTTTCACTTCCGTGATATAAAACACTTGATACCAATTCGTTAGGCCAATTCCCTCGAATCCGATGGCAGCCCCCATCGCGTTCAGTCCCCGGCGGGAAGAGGCGCGGCCGCCATTTCAAGCATCCTCTTCAGGGGTGCAAGTGCCGCCACCCTGAGCTCTTCCGGCAGCTCGAGGCGCGGCGAGCCGAGGAGCAGGCAGCGGTGGAGATTCGCCAGCGTGTTCCGTCTCATGTACGGGCAGGTGTTGCAGGCGCACTCGCCGCTGCCGCCCGGAACCGGGATGAACCGCTTGCCGGGCGCGAGCTTCTCCATCTGGTGGATGATGCCGGGCTCGGTGGCGATCAGAAACTCGAGGCCAGCGTTCTCCTGCACGAAGCGGAGGATCGACGAGGTCGAGCCAATGTGATCGGCGAGCGAGAGAATGCTCTCGGGGCATTCCGGGTGCGCCGCCACCAGCGCATCCGGGTGCATCACCTTGAGCTCGACCAGCGCCTTGGCGGAGAACTGCTCGTGCACGATGCAGCTCCCCGGCCAGAGCACCATCTCGCGCCCGGTCCTGCGCGCCAGATACGCGCCCAGATGCCGGTCCGGCGAGAACAGGATCTTCTGCGCCGCCGGCAGTTGCCGGATGATCGTCTCGGCTGATGACGAAGTGACGATCACGTCGGAGAGCGCCTTCACCTCGGCCGAGCAGTTGATGTAGGTCACCGCGAAGTGTTCGGGATGGGCCTCGCGCCAGCGCCGAAACTCCTCTGGCTGGCACGCTTCCTCGAGCGAGCAGCCCGCCTCGAGGTCGGGGATCAACACCTCCGCTTCCGGATTGAGGATCTTGGCCACCTCGGCCATGAACCGGACGCCGCAGAAAACGATCACCCGCGCCTGCGCGCGCTGCGCCGCCCGCGCGAGCTCGAGTGAGTCACCGACATAGTCGGCGACGTCCTGGATCTCGCCATCCTGATAGTAGTGGGCAAGCAACAGGGCGCCCCGTTCCTGCTTGAGGCGGAGGATCTCGGCGGCGAGCGAGGCGCCAGCGACGAGTCCAGGTTGTGGCGATGCGATGCTCAAGGCTACTCCCCCTCGTCGATTATACGGCTTGAAGCCCGCTCTCATCGCGGCGCGTCGGCCGGCGCCGACTTCCTCCACCCCCCAACCCCATAGGCGTAAAGGTAAGCCTTGTATGTTCTGGACTTGGACTTGGACATGGACCTGGACCTGGTCCAATGCTCTCCTGCCCGAGCCCCGCCCCCGCAGGTTTGAAGTCCAGGTCCAAGTCCACGTCCAGGTCGAGGTCCAGGTGCGGCAACGAGCCAGGTCCCCCTCTACCCGCCGCGATGCAGATCCTCCACCGTTTTTGCGGCCCGCCGGATGTAGTCGAGTCCCGAAACGATCGTCAGCCCGAGGGCGGCGTAAAAGAGCCAGAGGAGCACGACATGCGGAATGCCCCCGGTTGCGTTGGCGATCAGCACCATGCCCACCGTGATCACTTGCACGATGGTCGTGACCTTACCCCAAACCGATGGGGCAAAGCTCCGAATGCCCGCCCCAAGGTAGAGCAATAGAGCGACCAGCACGATCAGGACGTCGCGCGAGAGCGCCAGAACCGTCAGCCAGAGCGGAATCACCACCGCCCCCGGATGAGGCAGGGTGAGCACGACGAAGGCACTGACCAGCAACGTCTTGTCGGCAATCGGGTCGAGATAGGTGCCGAGCAGGGAGCGCATCCCCAGCATGCGGGCCAGCAGCCCGTCGAGGGCGTCCGAGAGGCCGGCGACGATGAACAGGCCGAGCGCCAGGTCATAGTTGTCGGAGAGCATGGCGAGCACGAAGAAGGGCGTGAGCGCCAGGCGCAGGAGCGTGATGCTGTTGGGAATCGTGAAGGGGCGCAGGGCGTCTCTGACCTCCTGCGCGGCCCGCTGAGCCACCTGTCCGGTGCGGCCAACCGCCCGCTGGCGCTCACCTGACGGGGCGGTGGCGCCGCGGTGCTCTGTGCCGGCCGGGCTCACTCACTCTCCACGCGCAGGACCTCCTCCCGCAAGTAGCTCATCCTGCCCTCGTTGACCACGAGACCACGCTGCTCGAGGTCGGTCATAAGCCGGGTGACGGTCTCCCGCGAGGTGCCAATCGAGCTGGCGATGTCCTGATGGGTCGGGCGGCGCACGGCGACCCAGCCATTCCCCATGAGCTGGCCATGCTGGCGGGCGAGGTCGATGAAATAGCGCGCCATTCGTCCCACCACATCCAGCGTCACCAGCGACTCCATTTGCGCGTTCGCACGGCGCAGGCGCAAAGAAAGCTCGCGGAGCAGCTTGCGAGCCATGCTCGGATGCGTCTCGAGCAGGCGATGGAAATCGTCGCGGCGGATCCGGTAGCAGATCGTCGGCAACTGGGCGATCACGCTCGCCGAGCGGGGGGCGTCATCGAGCAACGCCATTTCGCCGAAGAACTGCCCGCCCCCGAGGGTCGCGAGGATGAGCTCCTTGCCCTCCGCCGAGGAGAGACAGACCTTCACCCGCCCGTTGGCGATGAGGTAGAGGCCGTCGGGTGGCTCGTTGACCGAAAAGATCGACTGATCGCGCTCGAACTCCCGCTCCTCTGCGACCTTGGCCAGGGCCTCCAGCTCGACCGGCCCGAGGTCGGCGAACAGTGGGGCCCGTACCAGCAGGTCCTTTATTTGCTGGAACATGGCTCGGCCTCCTCGGCTGCGACGCGGCGGATCAGTGCGGCCGCCGACTGGCCGCCGGTGTCTTGTGGGCGCGGCTCGCAGTCTGTGCCACTGCCCTCCGGACACCAGCGCGGCGCCGGCCGGCCCATTGCGGCTGCCAGGCGCTCGCAAGTTGCTATCAGCTCGCGCGGCGAGACGCTGCGAGCGGGATTGAAACGGCGCGCGATCGTATCCCCGATCACCACCCCGGCGCGTGCCAGCGCGACGATCTCCCGCCCTTCGGCAAGCCCGACGACATCCTCGAACACGGGCACCGGGCCCGTGGCCTTCTCCAGCACGCGGGGCGCTTCCCAGGCCACCAGTGCCGCGAGCGCGCGGCGGGTCAAGGCCGCAGACGCCAGCGCCCCGGTCACCTGGGGCGGGGCGAGCGAGAGTCGCCGCTTGCCGTGCACTCGGCGCTGCATCTCGCACTTGCCCGGATGGCCAGCGGGAAGGCTTTCGTAGAGCTGCGTTGCGAGCTCCCACTGTTGCAGCGCCTCGGCCACCCTTCCCTTGAGCTCCAGGCCGGCAGGATCTTCCGGCAGCGCCGGGACATGCTCGGTGGCGGCGGCAAGATCGCCAAGCGCCAGCGCCGCCCCCACCAGCACCATGCGGGCCGAGCTCGTCGCGGGCACGAGGTCGAGGACCTGCCGCGCCTTCTTGGCCGCTCCGGCGGCATCGCCGCGGGCGAGGCGGCTGCTCGCGTCCCGCACACCCTCCTTGACAACAGCCTCCTCGAGCTCGGCAGCAAGCCCGGCGAGACTGCCATCCTGGCGCAGCGCCTCCGCTCGCCGGGTCGCCAGCAGCGCCTCGGTGAGCCGGCCCTCGGTGCGCGCCGCCAGAGCCGCCAGATGCCAGGCTGACGCATAGTCAGGCGCCCCGCCCGCGAAGGCGAGTGCCTCGGTGGCCACCGCCTCGCCACTGGCATGGCGGATCTCGAGCTCGAGCAGCGTGCGCACCGGGTGGCCGGCCGGGAGCTTCCCGGAGCGCTTCAGAGCGCGGGTGAGATCCCCGGATGAGGCGGCCTGAAATGCCGCCCCGGCGGCCTTGGCCTCCGCCGGCTTCAAGTGAGCTCCGGCGAGTGGCTCAAGCAGCGGATTCGGCAGCTCGATGGCGGGCCGCGGCATGGTCCGACAGGCGGCCACAGCCAGGAGCGCGAGCAGGACTCTACTCGGTCCCTTTCGCAAGTTGGTCCCCCTCCGCCCGCGCCAGGCACACCGAGGCCACGGCATGCTTGTAGATGAGGTGCTCGAGGCCATGGCTCTCGACCACCAGTGCATAACGATCGAACCGGCGCAGGATGCCGGTCACGCGCTTGCCGGTGAGGAGATAGACATGGACCGGCCGGCCCTCCCGGCGCAGCGCATAGAAAAAGCCGTCCTGGACGTTGACGCTACCCTTTGGCCGCTCTTGTGCCTGTTCCACCGCTCGCCTCCGCGAGAGCAACGGCCTGCGCGACGCCGCTCTCTCCACCCCCATCCACCCACGCCAGGTCCGCTTCTCCGCGCAGCCAGGAGAGCTGGCGCTTCGCCAACTGGCGCGTCGCCTGGACGGTCGCCTCGCGAGCTTGCGCCACGCTCAGGCGGCCGCCGACCACCTCGAGGCACTCGCGGTAGCCGATCGCCTTGAGCGCGTGCGCGCCCAGCGGCACCCCGCCGGCGATCAGCCCCCTCACCTCGTCGACCAGGCCAGCCTCGAACATGGCTTCCACTCGCAAGGCAATCCTAGCATGGAGCGCCGGCCGCCCAAGCCGCACGCCAAGCATGAGAAAGCGATAGCGCGGGGTGTCCCGGCGATGCGAGCGCCACTGCGCCGTCATCGGCGCCCCCCCGGCGAGGCACACCTCGAGCGCGCGCAGGGTGCGCTGGCGATCAGCGGCGGCGATGCGCGCGGCCGCCGCCGGGTCGTGCAGGTCAAGCCACGCGCGCAGCCGGCCCGGCTGGCGCTCCCATGCCTGCTCCAACCAGGCCCGCAGCTCGAGGTTCTTGGCGGGCTCCGGGAAGAGCCCGAAAAGCAACGCGCGCACGTAGAAAAGCGTGCCACCCACGATCACCGGCGCTCGCCCCCGGGCGCGAACCGCCGCGATCGCAGCGTCCGCATCGCGCACGAACGTCCCCGCCGAGTAGCGCTCGCGTGGGTCCGCGACATCGATCAGGTGGTGGGGAACGAGCCGGCGCAGCTCCGGGGATGGCTTCGCCGTGCCGATGTCGAGACCGCGGTAGACCGCGAACGCGTCCGCCGAGATCACCTCGCCACCCAACCTGGTTGCCAGGGCGGCGCCGAGGTCGCTCTTGCCCGCCGCCGTCGGCCCCACCAGAACCACCAGGTCAATCATCCGGTCGCCGCCGTTCCGCGATGGTAACCTCCTCGGCCACGACCACGCGCAGCCGTTCGCCGGGCGTCCAGCGGACGACCTCGATGCCATCCCGCTGCGACGCCACCAGCACCCCGCTCGCCCTCACCCGCGCCACGACGGTGCGATGAGGGTGGCCGAAACGCGGCTCGCGCCCGCTCGCCGCCAGCGCCACCAGCGGCCGGACCGCGGCCAGAAACCGGGCCGTCGACGACGTCGCCGCCCCGTGGTGAGGAAGCTGCAGCAGCGCCGCCGCAAGCTCCTGCCCACCCCCCAGTAGCGCCGCCTCGCCTGCCGCCTCGAGGTCGCCGGTGATGAGCACCCTTCTGCCCCCCAGCGTGAAGGCCGCCACCAGGCTGGCGTCGTTGTCCTCCGCCTCGAGCTCGGGCGGCGGCCAGAGCACGTCGCAGGTGATACCACCCCACTGCAGCCGCTGCCCCGGAACCAGGGTCGCCTCGTTGACGCCGCGAGAGCGCGCGAGGCGGCGCAGTGGCGCCATCTCGCGGGCGCGGGCGGCGTTTTGGGGAAGCGCCAGGGCGGCGACACGAAAGCGGTCGAGCACTGTCGCCGCGCCACCGATGTGATCCGCATCAGGATGCGTGATGACCAGAGCATCGAGTCGGCGCAGGCCCACCGCGGCCAGGCCCGCCGCGGCGTCGCTGGCGCCCCGGCCGGCATCGACCAGCACGGTGCCCCTGGCATCGCGCAGGAGCAGCGCCATGCCGTCGCGCACGCCGAGCATCCTGACCTCGCACCCGCCGCCGCCAACCGGCCAGGGCACAAGCCAGAGCGCGCAGGCGCTGGTCATCGCCGCGCCTGCCCAAGCGGCGCCCCGCGCCCTCACGAGCGCCCACAACCCGAGGGCGCCGGCGGCCACCGCAGCCAGCGTGGGAACCGGCGCAAAGATCCAGCCCGCCCCGGCGCCCAGGCCGGCCACGGCGTCAAGTGCGGCCTTCGCGACACCGGTCAGCTCGAGCAGGACCCGGCCGGCGACGGCGCCGAGCGCGGCGGCGCCGAGCGCGGCGAGGCTCGCCGCCGTGAGCAAAAAGGCGAGCGGCGCTGCCAGCAGATTGGCGGCAACGCCGGCGGGTGGAAGCGTCCCGAAGTGGGCGCCGACGAGCGGTGCCGAGGCAACCTGAGCGACGAGCGTCACGGCGACGGCCTGCGCCAGCCAGGTTGGCAGCAGCCGCAGGCGGCTCGCCACCGGTCCGACCCAGCGAACCAGGGCGAGGGTCACCACCGCCGAGAGCTGAAAGCCCGCCTGGAGCACGGCCTCGGGCTCGAGCAGCACGAGGCCGGCAATCACAGCCCACACCGCGGGCAGGGGCTCGAGCGGCCGGCCGAGCTGACGGGCGACGAGGAAGGCCACGCCGCCCGCCGCCGCCCTGGTCACAGGCGCCGCGCCGCCGGCCAACATCGCAAACCCGATCATGCCTGCAGCCACCGCCCACCGCCGCGCCGCCGGCCGCAGCCCCGCCGCCAGCAACAGGCCCCAGATCAGCGCTGCGACCAGCCCGACATTGAGCCCGGAAACCGCGATCAGGTGGGCAAGCCCGGACCGGCGCAGGGCCTCGACCTCCCCCTGCGAGAGCCCGTCGAGGCGGCCGAGCACGAGCGCCGCCACGAAACCGGCGGTGCGGATCCGGTCGGGGTCGACGCCTGCTGCCGCCTGCAACGCCCGCACCCCCGCCTCGCGCATGCGGTCGATTGCCGGGCCGTCACCCTGCTTGCGCAGGAGCAGCAGGCTCTTGACCGCGAGTTGCGGCCGGCGCAGCGGGCCGCCGGGGAGCGCTCGCAGCTCGCCGCTCCCCGCCCAGCGCTCCCCCGGGCCTGGCAGTTGTACCTGAGTTGCCTCGCCCGCCAGCGCCAGCGTGGTTTGCCGTGGGGGGCGGAGGGCATGGCCGAACGCCTCGAGGCTTTCGACCTTGACCCGCGTCCGCCATCCCCAGGTCGAGGGCTGCCACCCGTCCCGGATGGCCACCACGAAGCGAACCGGAATGGCCTCCCCGCCGCCGCTTGCGCGGGGCGCCCAGGCACAGGCGGCCAGCCCGAGGAGCAGCCCGGCCGCCACCCACCACTCGCGCCCCAGTGGGCTGCGCGCGAGCCCGCGCCAGAGCGCGGCCAGCGCCAGGACCACGAGCGCGGGCCACCACCCCGGCGCCGGGGGAAAGAAGTTGCCAGCGACCACCGCGACCACGATGCTCGCAGACAGAGCAATCAACGCCCCGCCCGGTCCCGGGCTCGACCTTGCTGATCGACGCTCGGGGCTAACCGTGGTCACCTCGATCGGGCCTGCCCCGCGAGTCGGCAAATGAGCCCGGAATGGCGCTCGCTCGCAGCGAGATCCGCCCGAGCAGCCCAGGCCAGCCGAAACTTCTGCGCTCAGCTACCCGACCGCGTTTGGCGACCCACTGTGGATGAAATACCCGCGCCTCTCTGCCTAGGAGCCTGTCGGAGAAATCGAGTGTTGTCGCGTTGCGAGCGCCGCGGGGCGAGATGCAAGGCGCCGCGGCGAAGGCGATGTGGACCGCACGGCTGAGCCGCGGCAACGCCGCAGATCGCCCTGCGCCGCCGCAACCCGAAGGGCGCAGAGGACTTGCGATCCCGGACCCAAAATCGCCGGCATGCGCGAACCCGAGTGTTGGTTCACC
>JAZDGE010000143.1:0-3108 GCA_043807175.1 Acidobacteriota bacterium | reverse complement strand
AGCGTGCCCAGCAGCTCACTGGCCTCGGGACCGGCCGGCAGGCCACTGACTGCCAGTGGCAGGCTCGCGCCGCCGGTGAGGTGAGCGAGCCGGGGCATCAGGGCTGCCGGCGCAAGCTTGCCGGTGGCGAGCTGAGCAAGCTGGGTGAGGGTCGCGCCGGCGGCGTCGGCGGCGCCGCCGGCCGCGATCCGGTGCATCTGGGAGAAGGGGGTAACACCACCGAGTGGCTCGCGGGCAAACGCCCAGCCCCATGCCAGGGCCCCGAGGAGCTTCCCTTCGACGTAGACCGGTGAGCCGCTCATCCCCTGAACTAGGCCGGAACCAAGCAGGCGATCGTCGAGCAGCCGGACGAGCACCGAGGTGCGCTCGGGCGCGTTGGGGTCGAGAACGCCCAGCACCTCGACCGGGATCTCGTGGCGCAGGCCGCCTTCCCACTCGGTGACGCAAATGCCCTTCTGGCCCGGCTGGACCGCGGCCGGATCCCACCAGGAAAGTGCCGCCGCCAGCGCGATTGCCAGGCTTGCCATTGGGGGATTATACGTGGCGGGCCTGCGAGGCCAGCCCTACGCGAGGCCGGCCAGTTGCGGCGCGAGCGCCCGGCCGGTCAGCGGCAACAGCACCGGAAGCTGGTGGAGGAGCTGGGCGAGCTCGTCGGGCATCACCGCCTGGGCGGCATCGGAAAGCGCCCGCGCGGGGTCGTGGTGGACCTCGATCATGAGCCCGTCGGCGCCCACTGCGGCGGCGGCGCGCGCCATCGGGATCACCTTGTGGCGCTTGCCGGTGCCATGCGAGGGGTCGACGATGATGGGAAGGTGGGAGAGGCGCTGCACGGCAACCACCGCCGCGAGGTCGACGGTGTTCCGGGTGTGCTCGGCAAAGGTTCGGATACCCCGCTCGCACAGCACCACCTGGTAGTTTCCCTCGGAGAGCACGTACTCGGCGGCCATCAGGAGCTCCTCGATGGTGGCGGCCAGACCGCGCTTGAGCAGCACCGGCTTGCCGGCGCGGCCACAGGTGCGCAGCAGCGAGAAATTCTGCATGTTGCGGGCGCCGATCTGGATCATGTCGCAGTGCTCGGCAACGAGCTCCAGCGACTCCTCGTCAAGCGCCTCCGAGACCACGGGCATGCGAGTCTCCTTGCCGACCTCGCGGAGGATCTCGAGGCCCGGCTTGCCCAGACCCTGAAACGAGTACGGTGAGGTGCGTGGCTTGAAGGCGCCGCCACGCAGCAGTTGGGCGCCTGCCGCGCGCACCGCGGTGGCGATGGTCAGGGTCTGCTCCGGACTCTCGACCGAGCAGGGGCCGGCGATCACGGCGAAGTTGCCGCCACCCACTGGGACCCCGCCGACGGAGATGACGCTGTCCTCTGGCTTCGTCTCCCGGCTCACGAGCTTGTAGGGATGAGATACCGGAATGACCTCGAGGACGCCGGGAAGGCTCTCGAACAGCGCAGGCTCGAGCGCGCCGCGGTTTCCCGTGACTCCGATGGCGACCCGCTGGGCGCCCGGGATTGGGTGAGCCTTGAGCCCGAGAGCCTCGATATGTGCGGTAACCCGCTCGACCTGCTCGCGGGTCGCCCCGATCGCCATCACAACCAACATGCGTCACCTCGCTGCAGTCGGAGCGGATCTCCGCCGGGCTCCTGGACGGGGCTATACTAGCGGAGGCGAGGAGGTTGTCAACGTGAAGAGGTGGCTCCTGGCATCAGTCATGTTGCTGGTGGCGTTTCCGGCGCAGGCGGTCTACGTCGTGATCCTGCGCAACGGCTCGCGCATCGCGGCGCGCGAGAAGTACGAAATCAAGGGGAGCAACGCTGTCGTCGTGCTGAAAAACGGCGTGCTGACGGCCATTCCGCTCTCGCAGATCGATGTTCCGGCCACCGACAAGCTCAACGCGCGCCACCTCGGCGACGCAATGCCGCTTGACTGGGTCGACCCCGATGCCACACCGACACCGACGCCGACGCAAAAACCAAAGGCGGGGGTACTCGGCAAGATTCGCCTCGAGGTGGCGCGGCCGGAGGCGGATGCGTTGCTGCCCACGCCAACGCCGGGGATCTCATTGCGTGATCAGCGCTTCCACGATTCGCAGGTGGAGCAGACCTTCGCCGAGGGTCTCGAGCGCTATCACCTGTACCTCTACCGGATGAGCCAGGGGACGCAGCCGGGCTACCTCTTCATCGAGCTCCGGGTGAACGGCCAGGCCGAGGTGGTCAAGAGCCTGCAGGCGGTCGCCACCACTTACCATGTGCTGGCCTCGAGCGCGCCGGACCGCACGCCCGAACGGGTCGAGCTGCAGATGCTCAATGAGAGCGGCCGCGAGGCCGGCCTGTTCCGGCTATCTCCTGCCGAGGCGAACGAGCTGGCCACGGCGAAGACCACCGCCGAGGAGTTCTTCGTCAAGCATGTCATTTTCTAGGGCGGCTCCGCTTCAACCGGTCGAGAGGCGGGCGCATGCCGACCGTTTGGGGCGTTTTGCTGCTGGCTGCCTGAGCTTGGCGTTGGTGCTGGTGGCCTTGTGGACATGCCACGCGCCCTTGCCGGCGGCTGAGCGGCAATGGCGGGAGGAGCGCGCCAGGGCGGTGAGCGCGGCGCTGCCGGACGCCTCGCGGGGGAAGTTCCCCGGGCTGCGCTTCTATCCCTACGCTCCGGCCTACCGCTTTCGCACCGTTGTCGAGCCCGTCACTCCCGCCGAGAGCGTGCGGATTCCGGCGAGCAGCGGTGAGGTCCGCCCGGCGCGCCGGGTGGGCCGGGTGCGGCTGCACTGCCCCAAGGGCCTGGCGGTGCTTGCGCTCTACCAGCTTGACGACCTGCGCGAGAGCTTGCCAGATCATCTCTTCCTGCCCTTCCGGGACGCCGGCGCGGGGCGTGCGACCTACGGTGCGGGGCGCTATGTCGACGTCACAAGGCTGCCCGGCGGCGTGGTCGAGATCGACCTCAATCGCGCCTACAACCCCGACTGCGCCTATGGTCTCGCCGCCGCCTGTCCGATCACACCGGACGAGAACACCCTGCCATTCGCCATCGCCGCCGGTGAGCTGATGCCTGCGGGCCACTGACAGACAGGACTTAGGGCTCGTCACGGAATAACGTTGACAAGCGAGGGCGC
>JAZDGE010000142.1:0-2658 GCA_043807175.1 Acidobacteriota bacterium | reverse complement strand
AGCGCTCGATGCTTGCGGTGGTATTTTCCGAGCGTTCCCGCCCTAGCAGCAAGGCCCGCATCGCCTGCACCCTGTCGGCAAGGGCTCCGAGGTCGGCGCGGGAGTGCACGATCGGCACATACACCAGCTCTCTCGTCGCGCCAACTCTTCGGCGCCCGGCTAGCGCGCCAGGCGCGCGGGACTCCGTGTGTCCAATCATCGTGCCACCATGCTCGGAGCGCTCATTATGGGACAAGGGGACAGGCCAGTCCGGCGCATGCCGCGGTGATTGCACACCTCATAGACCAAACAGGGCTCCTCTCCGCGTCTCACGTCGCCCCGCGAGCAGAAGGACACTATGCGTATCACGAGACGGTGCCTTTGTCAAGGGGGGCAAGTGGGCAAGTTGGCGCGGGGTTTGCCCCAAGGGAAAACGGTAGGGGCGGGGCTTGCCCCCGCCCGTCTCCAAGGCCTGAGGCGCGAGGTGGGTGGGGGACCAACGTGCGCGGCGCGCCCGCACGTAATGGCAAGCCGAGAGGCGAGCCGGTCGCGCATCAGACCCTCGCGGCGCAAGGAGCCACCTTTTGTGGTGTGAGCTCCGGGCACGACAAGAACCAATATCGGTTGTGACACGCCGGGTGTAAAGCGGCAGAGCACTACTACGGTCGTAGGACTTCGCCCGCCTTGCTGATGGCCAGGCGCGCCGGGTCACCAGCCAAGACCGACCTGCCATCAGCCATCGGCCATAGGCCGTCTTTCAGAACGGGTTTCCGAACGAGAGGAAGAGCTCGCCGGGCGATTCGCCGGTCTCGCGGTCCAGCTTCCAGCCGTACTCCAGGCGCAGCGGTCCGACCGGGGTCTCCACCCGAAGCCCCAGGCCGGCGCCCCAGCGTAGCTCGCTGGTCTGCACCTCCCGCCACGACGACCAGATGTTCCCGCCGTCGAGAAAAACGTTTCCACCGATCACCCCGAGCAGCGGGAAACGCCACTCGAGGCTGCTGAACAGCTCGCCCGCTCCGCCCACCGGCTGGAGCTCGCTGGTCTGGCAGTCGCCGCCGCCCTGCGGACAGGCGAGGGTCTTTCCGCGAATCCCGAGGCGGTCGGTGGCAAAGGCCCGGTGTGAGACCCTGCCGCCACCAAAGAAGCGCACGCTGATCGGCGCCGCCAGGTTCTCGCAGCCGCCAGGGTTCGCCGTGACATCACAGGCGCCACTTGAATTGCCGCGCGGCTGCAAGCCGCCGCCTCGCGCCGCGGCGACGAGCACTCCACCGCGCAGCGGCGTGAAGGCGGTCACCGATGCGGTCAGCTTTGCGAACTCGGCGTCGCCCAGGAACGCCTTGAAGGCGGACTGGAGGGCAAGGCTGGCGAAGGCGCCTCGGCGAGGGGAGAAGATGTCGTCGCGAGTGTCCCATTCCAGGTAGGGCGTCAGCGCCGCGATTGCGAGGCGCTGCTTGTCCCGCTCGAGCTCGGAGAGGATCTCGGGCGGCGCCTCGGGATCGACAATCTGGTACTCGTAGCGTAGCACCAGGTGGGTGGGCCGGCGCTGGCGGTCGCCAAACTCAACCCACGTCCCGCGTCGCAGCAGCTTGAAGCTCCCAAAGTCCTCCTCGGTCCGGTAGGCCTCGACCCAGGTCGGGAAACCAAGAAGGCCGAGACGTGCCGGCTCGCGGTAGCTGACCTGCAGGTGCTTTCTGCGGCTGGACAGCCGGGCCTGGAGTCCAAGGCTGCGAGCACCCCCGAAGAGATTCAGCTCCGACCACGAGATCGAGGCCCGCGCGCGTTCCTCGGTGTCCCAGCCGAGGCCAAACGCGAGGGCGCGCGTGGGTCCCTCGGCCAGATCGAGCAGCAGCCCCCGCCGCCCACCCGCCGCCTGTCCGGGGAGCTGCCGTACCGCCGCTCGCTGGAAGATGCCAAGAGCGAGGAGACGGCGCTGGGCGGCAAGCTGCGCCTCCGGTCCCGCCACCTGCCCTTCATGAAGCGCGGCTACGGTCTCCACCACGCTGCGACGGGTGCGAGCGAGACCCGCGACCACCACCCGTCCCACCGTCACGAGGGGCCCCGGCTCGATTCGCAGCCGGACCTCGCACTGGCCCTCGCCGTCACACCGGTGCTCGGACCTGGTCAGGCTGTCGGCGTAACCACGCTCCTCGAGCAGGGCCTGGACCGCCTCCCGGGAGCGCATCTCGGCGAGTGAGCTCCAGGGGCTTCCCTTCACCAGCGCCAGGGCCGGCGGCGTGAGCCCGGCAGGCAGGCCCTCGACCTCGACCGTCGCGACCACGCGCCGGAGACCCTCAATGATGGGAAACTCGATCGCCACTCCAGTCCTCTCGGCGACGATACGCGCCGCCTCGACCTGGGCGTCCGCAAAGCCAGCCTGCTGGAACGTGCCGAGCAGGGACGAGGCGTCGGCAGCCAGCGTTTCCTCGTCCACGGTCTCACCGCCCCAACGCCAGGGATGGCCACGGCGCGCACCGACTCGCTCTCGCAGCTCGGTCTCCGGGAGGGACGAGGCGCCGGGGAAGCGCACCTGGAGGATCGGCGTAAGTGGGCCGGGGGTCACTGCCAGGCTGAGAACGCGACGCTCGCCCCGCTCCACCACCTTTCCCTCGGCGTGCCCCAGCAGGCGGCCGCGCCGTTGGAGAAAGAGCCGCAGGCGGCGCAGGGTCGCCTCGAGCGCGG
>JAZDGE010000141.1:0-3583 GCA_043807175.1 Acidobacteriota bacterium | reverse complement strand
AGGCACTCCTGCCTGTCCTTGCAGGGCCGTGGCATTCTGCACGGCCAGACAAGAGTGTCTGGCCCACGGGAAGGTAGAATCTCTTCACGTCGATGCGAGCGCTTCGGAGCATGGCGGCGTTGGTGCGAGACAGTCGCGCTTTGGCCCACCGCAGCGATGACCTGCGGCGCCGGGGGCTGGCGGCGGCGCTCATGGTGTTGCTGGCGGGGGGCTGCCGCGGGCGGGGGCAGCCCCCGCTCGCGCACGAGGCGTATGTAGCGCAGGCTTCCAGCCTGCCCGGAGGATCGGCGGTGCAGCCGGCGCTGCTGCGAGGCGCCCATTCCGCCACCCGGCAGGCGAGCAGCGCGGCGCTCCAAGGAATGGCTGCGCGCGAGCCCAAGCTTGACACGCGCCTCTTGAGCGCTACCATCGGCGGAAGGAAAAGGCGAGACAGCCGAGTTTGACGCCGCTCTCTCCTTGAAGGCCGTTTTGGAGGTGGCGCCCGATGCTCAACCAGTCCATTGCCCGATCGGTGCCTGCCCTCGAGCCAACGTTGCTCGGCCCACTCACCGCCGAGCCAGAGCTGGATGTCGGGCCGTTCGAGCTCTTTGCCGGCGAGCGAAGGTACTTCTCGGAGAGGCAGGTGAGAGAGCGAGTGGCGCTGCGCGACGCGATCGCGGAGCGTCTCGCCCTGGTACTCCAGCCGGGTGAGCGGATCCTCCATATCGCGCGGGCCTCCCACATCCCGCCGTTCATGCAGCAGATCGGCCTTGGCGTGTGGTGGTCGCGCTTCTACACCGTCGCGCTGGTCCTCACCGACCAGCGGGTGGTCGAGATTCTCCTCGAGGGTGGCGGCAAGCAGGCGGGCTCCCGTACCCTCTCCTATCCGTGGTCGCAGGTCCGCTCGCTCAAGATGGGGATGCTCAGTCTGACCCTGCGCCCGAGCCGGGGGCGAGCCCAGCAGTGGAGGGTCGATCTCAAGGGTGATCGCAAGCTGCTCAAGCTCCTCGCCTCCAAGATCGTGCAGCACCTGCTCGAGGGCGCAGCCGGACCGCCTCGATCGGTACCGCTCTGGCACTGCCCGCGGTGCGCGGCCGCCACCGAGAGTCACCCCCGGCAGTGCTTCTCGTGCGGGACGCGGTTCCAGTCGGCGGGCCACGCCGCCCTGCTGTCGCTCGCGTTTCCGGGCGCTGGCCTCTTCTACACCGGGCACCGGGTGCTCGGTGCGCTCGACCTGCTCGGCGAGCTCGTCCTCGCGCTGGTGGTCGGCACGCTCCTGCTGATCAGCGGTGGCCCCGAGGAAACCAGAGCCGCGGTGACGCTCGGTGTGATTGGCTTCGCCTTGACCAAGCTCGAGAGCGCACACCTCGCACAGATCTTCGCCCGGCGGACGAGACCGGAGGTCGAGGCGCGGGCGCCGCTCTGGCGCCGGTTGGCGGTGGCTGGAGCGGTGCTCACGGTCGCCGCGATCGCCGCCCCGCTCGCGCTCATCGGCACACTGCGAGCTGGCATCGATCACGACCTCGACTTCCAGGCCGCCGAGCTCGGCTGGAGCGGCGGACACGACCCTGGGAAATGGAAGTTTGGCGAGGACCCCGGCCAGCGCTCGGAGTGGGTGGGTACGGACGGTCAGGGCGTGTTCGTGTTCGCGGTAGCACTCGGGCCGTTCGAGAGTCTCGGCGACCTCCGCCGCGAGCTCGACAAGCCCGATCCTGCTCGCCTCTTTCCGGCCGAGGAGGTGGCCGTCAAGGGGTTCTCCGGCCTGCGAGTCGCGGAGCGCGTCAAGGCGGAGGATGGCACGCCACAGGCCCGCTACCGCTACTTCATCTTCGACGAGAGCGGACGAGACATCCACATCGTGGTGACCAGCGCCCTGGTGGACGAGGCAATACTCGCCGAGGAGGACCTCCGTGCACTGCTCGGCACCGGGCGCTGGATTCCGGCCCGGTCACGTCCCGCCCCGAAGTGAGCACGGCCTTTGGGCTCCAGCAGCACGTGGTGGACGGCTCGGCGCCGCGCGGCGGCGTGGTTTCTACGTTGTCCGTCGTGATCGGCAGGGGGCGACAGCGGATCGCGGTGACCGTCCGCGACGAGGTGGCGCAGGTCGACTCGACGGTGGTCGTGCCGGTCAACACCGGCCGAGCGAGGCCTTGAGGACCTTCAGCTCGGCTCCGCATCGCTCACGGCCGGGAGGGGCGCGAGGGACGAACCCGGGACCATGAGACCGTCTGTGGCGGATTCGATCGGTCTCCAGCCGACGAAGGGGACCAGCCGGTTCTTGACGGCACGGGTCTTGTTCGTCGCAGTGCTGGCCCTCTCCTGCCGGCCGGCACGCCTTCGCGGTCCGATTGCCCACGAGGCGTACGTGTGGCAGCGGGCCTGGACGCCGGCGGTGCGGGCGGCGGTGGCGCGCGCGGCGCCGGCGCTCGCGGGGCTCACGGTGTTGGCGGCGGAGGTGAGCTGGCGGCACGGGCAGCCGGGGGTGGTGCGCGTTCCGATCGACCTCGCGGCGCTCGGCGAGTGCGTCTGTCCGATCGGTCTGGCCCTGCGACTGGGGGCGTTTCCCGGGCCGTTCGCCGGCGACGATGCGACCGCTCGACTGGTGGTGGATCTCGCCGGCGAGATGGTGGATCAGGCTCACGCCGCCGGGTTGGCGCCGGCCGAGCTGCAGCTCGACTTCGACTGTGCGCAGCAGGACCTGGCCGGCTACCGGCTGTGGGTGGAGGCGATGCGCGCGCGGGTCGCCCCCGTGCCGCTGTCCATCACCGTGCTGCCGAGCTGGCTGGGTGAGAGAGAGCTGCCGGCCCTGCTGCGCGCGGCGGGCGCCTTCGTGCTGCAGGTCCATTCGCTCGCGGCGCCTCCGCCGGGGCGCGGGCGCTGGTCGCTGTGCGAGCCCGAGGCGGCAAGGGTCGCGGTCGAGCGCGCGGGGCGCATCGGCGTGCCCTTCCGGGTCGCGCTGCCCACCTATGGCTACCGGGCGGCGTTCGATGCGCGGGGAAAGCTCGCCGGGCTCTCGGCCGAGGGACCCTGGAGCGGCCGGTGGGAGGGCGCCACCATTCGCGAGGTTCGGGCCAACGCCGGCGAGATGGCGGGTCTCGTCGAGGGTTGGAGGACCAGCCGGCCGTCGCGCATGCGAGGCGTGATCTGGTACCGGCTGCCCAGCGATGACGACGTGCTCAACTGGCGGTGGGGGACGCTCGCCGCGATCATCGCCGGCAGGATCCCTCGCCCGCTCCTGAGGGCCGAGGCAAGGGCCGGTGCTGCCGGAGTTATTGAGATCAGTCTCAACAACACTGGGGATGCCGACGCCAAGCTGCCGGCGGCCGTGCGGCTGCGCTGGGGGAATGCGCGCCTGCTCGCCGGCGATGGCCAGGGAGATTTCGGCCTCGCGCCGGCGCCCGCTGGCGCCGAGCTGCGCCCGGCCCGCTCGGGCGTGATTCTCCCGGGCGAGCGGCGAGTGGTCGGATGGCTGCGTCTCGAAGAAAGCAGGGAGGTGAGCGCCGATGTCGAATTCTCACGCCAGTAGGGGTAGGTCTCGGAAATTGCACCAACAAAGGCGGGGATGGGGGTCCGGGGTTGGGGGTTGGGGAGAAACAGCTCCAGA
>JAZDGE010000140.1:0-2105 GCA_043807175.1 Acidobacteriota bacterium | reverse complement strand
CATAGTCGCCATAGCCCGCCCTCAGCACCAGCCCGACCGCCTCGGACAGGGTCATGAAGAAGCGTCTGACCTCGGCGTGGGTCACGGTCACCGGGGCGCGGGCGGCGATCTGCTCGCGGAAAATTGGCACGACCGAGCCCGCCGAGCCGAGCACATTGCCGAACCGGACCACGCAGAAACGAGTAAGAGAAGCGCGCCCCGCCGCCCGCACGATCTTCTCGCCAACCCGCTTGGAGGCGCCCATGACGCTCGTCGGTCGGACCGCCTTGTCGGTCGAGATGTAAACGAAGCGATCCACGCCGTGGGCGTCCGCCGCCTGGGCGACATTGCGCGTGCCCAGGATGTTGTTTTTGATCGCCTCGCAGGGCGCGATCTCCATCAGCGGCACGTGCTTGTGCGCCGCGGCGTGAAAGACGTCCTGAGGCCGATGGCTGGCGATCAGGGCATTCATGCGCCCGCGGTCACGGATGTCACCCACCTCGCAGGTGGTGTGCACCTCGGGACACCTGCGCTCGAGCCGGCGCTTGAGCAGGTACATTTCGTTCTCGTTGAGGTCTACCATCACCAGCGTCGCAGCGCCGGCACTGGCCAGTTGCACGCAGATCTCGCTCCCGATCGAGCCCGCCGCGCCCGTCACCAGCGTCCGCCGGCCCCGCGCGGAGGGATGCTGGTCGCCAGAAGCGAAGCTCACCGCCGCACGGGGAAGCAGGTCTTCCGGCTGCAGGTCTTCCAGCATCGACGCCGAAATGTGATCGTCGAGGTAGGCGAAAGAGAACGGGAGGATCTTGAAGCTCAGCTTGAGGTCGGCGCAAAAGACGAGGATCTCGCGAATTCGCTTCGCCGAGACGTGGGGGATCGCGATCAGCACCTGGCCGACCTCGTGCTCCTTGGCCAGCGCCGGCAGGTCGGCGATCGTGCCGAGCACCGGTTTGCCGCCCAGGATGTTCCCGATCTTCCTCACGTTGTCGTCGACGAAGCCGACCACCTGGTAGCCATGCTCCTCCGAGCGCTGAAGGTCGCGGAGGAGCATCTCGCCGGCGGCGCCCGCACCGACGATCAGAGTGCGAACCGCGCCGCTGCGCCGTGAGCGAATGCGATCCGCGACATACAGCCAGGCCAGGCGAGGCGAGAATCGAATCATCCCCATCACGGTGGTCGCAATGAAGAACTGCAGCATCACCACCGAGCGGGGCGGGCCCAGACCGCTGGCGGCGCCCGCCCCAAGTCGCAAGAGAAAGACGCTGGTCACGAAGAGGCCGGTTCCGAGCAGCCCTGCGAGTACCACGCGCACCGCGTCGGCCAGGCCCGAGAGGCGAAAGGACCAGCGGTGAAGCCGCAGCATCAGGTTGGAGAGGCACTGCGCGACCAGCAGCGCCAAGGTCAGCCGGTGCATCGCTGGCATCGGGACTGGGAGCTCGAAGGTCTCGAACCTGAGGATCATCGCGAGCCAGAGGCTCCCGGCCGCGATCACCCCATCGAGGGCGAGCAGCATCAGGTGCCGCCCGGGCGAGCGGCGGAGCAGGCTAAGCGGCTGTGCGAGAACGCTCCCGATGCCCGCCATCACTTGAGCTTCCCTTCATCGCCCCCCGCCCACGATCTTAGCCGATTTTCTCCCCCGGCCCATCCCGGAGTCAGGGTCGCGGCTCTTGTGTTTCGTAGTCCGCAAATGTCAGGCCGAGACCCGCGGGCAGCGCAACCTCGGGCGCAAACCCCAGCGCCTCCTGGGCCCGCTCCACGCAAGCCAGCGAATGGCGGATATCGCCCGGGCGCGCGGGCTCGTGGCGGGGACTCAGCCGCCGCCCGCTCACCTCTCCGACTATGCCCGCAAGCTGGTTGACACTCACTCGCCGGCCGCTCGCCACGTTGTACGACCGGCCGCAGGCGGCACTCGCCGTGCCCGCAGCCAGCAGATTGGCGCGAACTGCATCGCTGACGAAGGTAAAGTCGCGGCTCTGCTCGCCGTCGCCGTAGATCACCGGCGGCTCGCCACGCAGGCAGGCGGCAAAGAAGCGGGGAATGACCGCGGCGTAAGGTCCGGCGGAATCCTGGCGGGGGCCGTAGATGTTGAAGTAGCGCAGGCCGATCAGCTCGACGCCGAAGGCGCG
>JAZDGE010000139.1:0-6548 GCA_043807175.1 Acidobacteriota bacterium | reverse complement strand
GCTGGCGCTGTCGGCGCTCTACAACAGCATGCTGGATGCCTGGGTCTACCTCCCGGTGCCGCATGACTGGAACGGACACTATGTCCTGCCGGTCCTCGCCGGTGCGCCCTTCTCGATCGTGACTCGCGACCGCGCCACCGGCTGGATCACCGGCGAGCAGGACTACGACCCCCTGCCGCCCGATCCCTCGGGGCCCATCGAGCTCGGGCTGCTCGCCGGCGACCGGCCGCACCGCCCTATCCTGGTGGGCGCGCGCCCGTTCGATGTGATCCGCTTCCGCGCCCCCGACGAGGACGCGCCGCTGCGGCTGCGTCTCGAGGTCGAGGTTGTAGTGCTTCACCCAGCGCCCAAGGATACGCCGCAGGTGGCCTTCCGAGAGGGGGATCAGCCAGTCGAGCAGCTCGCGGCGGATGGTGCCGACGAGGCGCTCGCAGAACGCGTTCGCCTTTGGCGCGCGGACCGGCGTCCGGAGTACCCGCAGACCCGTGTGCGAAAGCGTCGTATCGAGCCGCTTCGAGAAGATCGCGTCGCGGTCGTGGATGAGGAAGCGCCAGCGGTGGTCGCAGGGGATCGCCATGCGGAGCTGCTGGATCGTCCAGTCGGCGGTGGGGCTCGAGGTCACGTTGGTGTGGAGGATCCTGCGCGAGCCGATCTCCATCACAACGAAGACGTAGACCACGCGGAACGTCGCGGTCACGCAGGTCAGGAAATCGCAGGCGACCATCACCTCGGCGTGGTTGCGCACGAATGTCGCCCAGCGCTGATCGCCTCGCGGCCGACCCCCTTCGGGCTTCAGCTCAGGCGGCCAGCACCTGCGTACCGTCCGGGCCGAGACGAACAGGCCGAGCTTGAGGGCGAGCTCGGAGGCGATGCGCTCCTCACCCCAACTGGGGTTATCTCGCGCCATCTCGGCAATCAGCAGCCGCAATGCGTCAGGCACCGCAGGCCGACCGAGCTTGCGGGATCGCCAGCGCCAAAGCAGCCGAAAGCCCTCGCGGTGCCAGCGGATCATCGTCTCGGGCCTGACCACAACGAGCGCCTCGCGCCAGTGCGCAATCGACCGCGCCAGCGCCGCGAGCAAGAAACGCTCCACCGGCCGCAGCCGGCGAGGCCTCTCTCCGCGCTCCTCGTACAGTGCGAGCTGGCGGCGCAGGAAGAGGATCTCCGCCGCCATCGCCCGCCGCTCCTGCAAGCCGGACCACAGCACCCGCAGCCGATCGAGGGCCCGAACCACAAGCGCACCAATCACACGCAGCATTCGCCGCCAAGCGAGCACACACCCTCCCGATCCCCCCGGAGTAGAAGCCACGTAGCATAGCGCGACGCTGGCGGATGTGGCAGGATGACTCCGATGAACCTTCTGCCTGCAAGGTGCCGAGCCGTGGCCGGTTGGCTCAGCCGGCTTCGCGCCGACCTCCGCGAAAGGCGCGAGCTGGCGGCGGAGATCCTGTTCCTGCGGATGCAGCTCAGGCTCTACCGCGAGGCCGAGCAGGACTCACGTCAGCGCGCGCGGCGCAAGCAGCAACGGAGACGGCGCAAGCTCCCCGCATGCGGCACAGCGAGCAACGGCCGACAGCCATGATTGCGGCGCCATGACAGCCGCGATCGCCAAGGGAGCAGGCTGCCTGGCTGCGCTCGTGCTGCTCGCTGCCGGCGCCGCAACCGAGGCGAGCTACCGCAGCTCGGCAGCAGCACGCGGCCTGCTCGAAAGCTACGGCACAAGCTCACTCGGCGCCGCCTGCCCGGCCCGCAGACCCGCTGCCGCCTTGGTTTCTTGCCCTGTCGGCTGCTACTCAGTCGTCCCAATCGGTGCGGCCCACTCGGTCAGCGGGATCGACGACCCTGCCGCGCTCAAGCCGGCCGATGCCGCCGCCTGCATCCGCGAGGCCGCGGGCTTGCGCGTCCAACTGCGCGATGTCGCCCTTGCCAACGAGGTGAAGTGGACCGACCACTGGCTGCGCGGCACTCTCGACGGGGACTTCCAGGTGCTTCCCGACAAGAAGGACGCCGAGCCCGAGGAGCAGAAGAGCGACCTCCTCTTCCTCTTCCTCGGCGCTCCCGGCATCTACGTCTTCGACGTCTCCGACCGGCGCCTCGAGCAGACGGACTACATCGAGCAGTCCACCCTCATCGGCCGGCGCTCCTTCGACGGCCACTCCGTCTTCCGCCTCCAGGTCGACCCGGTGCGGCGGCTGCTGCTTGCCGGCGGCTTCGACCGCGATGGCCAGGCGGTCATCGACCTCTGGGACCTCGCCCGCGTCAACGGCGCACCCGGCGCCGACCCCTTCGCCCTCGGCCCCGAGCTGACCGCCAACGCGCTGCTCTCCTGCGAGTCGCTCGCCATTGGTGGGGGCGCCATCATCGACTCGGCGGGCCTCGGCAGCGGCGCCGGTGGCGCCGGCGCGGGCCATGTGCGCAGCAACGCCGAGATCACGGTGTCAGGCGCGGCGCAGGTGCGCGGCAATGCCACCGCGGGGCCGGGCCAGGTGGTCCGCCTGAACGGTGGTGGGCTCGTCACCGGCGTGGTGGCGAGCGCCGAGCAGGCGGTCTCCTGCCTGCCGGTCGACCTCGCCGCGCTGATGACGGCGCTCGAGCTGGCCCATGACAACGCCAGCATTCCGCTCACAGCGAAGGGAAAGAGCGCCCTCGGCGGCAAGGCCGGCCGTGCCTTCGAGATCCTGGCCAATGACTCGATCACCCTGCCGGCGGGCACCTTTCTCTTCAGCTCGCTGAAGGTGGGGGGCAATGCGACCGTCGCGGTGGCGGGCGAGGCGCGCATCCTGTGCACCGGGCCGGTGAGCTTCGGCGGCGGGGCGCTCGTAAATGCCACCGGCAACCCCTACCACCTGCGGATCTGGAGCTCGGGCACGACGGTCTCGCTCGCCGGTGCGGCCGGGGTGCGCGCCTTCCTCTACGCGCCCCTTGCCCGCGTCACGATCACCGGCGGCTGCCCGCTCACCGGGGGCGTGTTCGCGCGCGCGGTCGAGGCCGGTGGCGGCGCCCGGGTGACTCGCAGCATCGACGATGCCCCGCCCCTGCTCGAGATCAGCGAGCCGCTTCCCGGTGCGTTGCTCACCAGCCCGGTGGTGGAGGTGGCGGGCCGCGCGCTCGACGACGAGGGTGCGGTGGCGCTGGCCATCAACGGCATCCCCGTCGCCCTCGCCGCCGACGGCGGCTTTCGCACTACCTTGAGCCTCGCCACGCCGCTGATCGCCGCCGCGGCAACCGATCTCGCAGGCAATGTGACCCGCGTCGAGATCGTGGTGGTGCTCGACAGCTCCCCGCCCGCGGTCACCATCGACCAGCCGGCGCTTGCGGCCGGTGCCTGCCTGGATCGGCGCCAGGCCCAACGATCTTGACGATGTTGGCCGAAAGGCACCACTGATCAGCGCTTCACGACGCTTCGTCAGCGCTGGCCAGTGCGGTATTCCTTGAGCGCGGTGCACTCCACGAGCCTATCGAGGTTCTGCAGGGTGAAGACCTTTCCCTGGGTGGCGAGAATCAGCTTTTTCATGTCCTTGCGGCGGACGCCGAAGCCGCGGCCGGCGATGCAGGCGACCACTTCGTACCTGCGCTGCCCGGGCGGCATCCCGGCTGTGGCCAGCTCGCCGAGGTGCTGGACGCGGGTCACCTTGTCGCGGGCGGTGCCGTCGTCCTCGGTGAGCTTCGCCTCGATGACCACCTGCGGGTTGAACTCCGAGGGCACGATGAAGTCCGGCGCCTGGTCGAACCCCTCGACGCGCTCCGCGCGCCGCGTCTTGCGGAAGCTCACCCCGGCGCGGGCGAGCACCTCCTCGATCGGCGACTCCAGGCTGTCGCCGACCAGGTCGCTCACCGAGTCGCGGTGACCGGCGAAAGGCCTGCCGAGGAAATGCTCGTAGAGCAGCATCGCATCAAGAATACCGCTCCCCGGGCATAGCGCGCCCTGCACGTCGGTCAGTGAGTGTAGACCATAGTCTGAGGACCGACAGGCGGTCACTGTGTCACCTTCTATTCGTGACACCCGCTGACCCGCTGCTACCTCTGAGGAAACTGGTGGCGGACCAGATCCGCCGAAAGAGAATTGCTGCTGGTCTCTCGCAGGAGGAGCTTGGGTATCGAGCGGGTCTCCATCGCACATACATAAGCCTCGTCGAGCGGGGAAGGAAATCGCCTACTGTTGACTCCCTGGGACAAATCGCTGTGGCTTTGGGAGTAGAGCCGGCGGAACTCCTAACGCCGCCTGATCTTGATTCACCTGGTGCGGCAGGTGGGTAGGGTCGTGGCCGCCCCTCGTGTCGTAGGACTGAGGAAACCACCGACGGCCCGCGAACCCCTCGCAATTCCTCAGATCGTGGAGCTGGACCGAGCGCTCACGGCTGTCTTCAAGCTGATCCGCGAGATGCGTGACCAGAACCCCGTTGCAGTTCACATCAAGTACCCGGCGCTTCCGTCGATCCTGAGCGAGTCCATCGTCATCGCTGCTGCAGAAGCCATCTTCGGCAAGGGGTGCGACTGCCGGTACGGCGGCAGTGAGTGCGACATTCTCCTTTTCGATCCTTCGCAACCGGCCCTGCTGAGGGTAGAGGTGAAGGCGACGGCGCGGCACGCCTTTCAGGAGTTGAAGGAGAAGGATCTGCGGGCAGACGTCCTAGTGTGGCTACGGTTCGGGACGTGATTTGAGAGCGGTTCCGGACCTATCGAGGTAGGAGTAATCGCAGAACCATCGCGTTTCGTCCCGTCACCGCGCCGCCTCGACATCAACCGCCTGCATGCGTTGCCCGGTATCGCCGAGGCCGAACGGGTCGTCCGCTTTGCGTCCATCGAGGAGATGTTCGGGCACTGCTCCTAGGTTGAACTGAATCCGCCTGCGGCGGATGGGTGGGCGCTGCCGGGTTGGTTCGCTCATGCGTGGTCCATCGCCTTCCATCCGGTGCTATCCTCGTACCGATGACGATGATGATGCAAGTGCCGGCGGCCTCCGCGACGGGCAAGGCGGGCCCTGCATCTCGCGTGTCTGTGGAAAGCCGCCGCGGGCAGTAGTTTTGCTGCTTCGTTCTGCACAACACGCATTGAAATTCCAATAGCACCTTTCGTGCCAAATGCGGGATTCAGTTCAACCCATGGTTTTGTCGCGGGTGCGCTACCGTTGTGGCCGGCCTGCCGCTGGTCAGACCGCGCTGGTCTCGCCGCCTCACCCTGACCCGCGATAAGAACCCTTAATTCGTTAGGTTGCTGGCCAGTTGGCATCGAGCCCCAGCACCTTTCGAAGGTCGGAAAGCACGAGTTGATGGAAGCCTTCACCGCAGCTCTCGTAATTGCAGAATTCCGATACTACATGGTCGCGCTGAGCAGCAAATTGAAAAGGCCCATTGCGGCGCCAAAGCTCACGGATCTTCTCTTGGCACATCGCGCTGTTGCGACCGGCAGCCGCGGCAATCGCGTACGAGTAGCAGGCGTCTTCGTAGCGGTCCGCCTCTTCGTGCGCTACCGCCTCATTGAAAACTCCGATCGAGCGCCTGCGGTTGCCTCGCCACACCAGAAGCGCGGCGGCGGCAAGCAACACGCACGCAACGAGCAGCAGCATGGTCATTTCAGCAACCTACCGCTCGGTTTCAGCGACGGCGCGGGTAACACAACGACAGGTTGGCAGCCAGCGAGCACGGGAGAAGCATAGCTCACGGGACCCGCCAGGCTGGCCAGCGACGATCACAGCAAAATGCCGTTGAACTGAAGCCGCCTGCGGCGGATGGGTGGGCGGTGGCGGATTTGCGCGTTCATTGGGATGTCGTCGGCTCCCATTCGGCGCCATCCTTTCCCGGGGAGTGCGTGCTCCCCAGGAGAGGAGAACGCCATGCAACCACTACGGCAACGGTTCATCCAGGCGTGTTCCGCGGGATGATGGCCGGCGTCTTGCGGAAGGCCCGATTGCTCCATTGCGTTCCGCCTGCGGTGTGGCGCAAGGACTGGGTGGTGGATGCTCAGCATGCCGGGGACGGGGCGAGGGTGCTGGAGTATCTCGCCCGCTGCGTGTTTCGCGTGGCGATCTCGAGCTCGCAGATCGACGCAATCGGCGAGGACGGCGTGACGTTGCACTTCCGTGATCGTGCCAGCGGCGCGATGAAGCGCTGCACGCTCCCACCCTTGACCTTCCTCGCGCGCTTCCTCCAGCACGTGCTGCCGAAGGGGTTTGCCAAGGTGCGCTCGTACGGGCTGCTGGCGCCGCGCAACTGCGCCCGACTGGAGGCGGCGCTGGCGCAGCTCGCCACGACGGCCGAGGCGCCCAGGACGGCGGGTCGTGCGAAGCCCTCACCGGCGCCAACGACGCCGGCGCGGCACCGCTGCCCCCTCTGCCATGTCGGGACGATGCGGATGATCCGCTCCCTGCCGCGCCGGCGAGGGCCGCCACCATGACCCGCTCGCTCGCCCTGCTGTCGATCGGTCCGCCTGGGACGCCCTTGCCGGAGGTGTCGCCACAGCGGCCGGAATCGCATGGCACCGGCCGCACACGCCGCCCCAGGCACGCGACGGCGAAGCTCTCATCGTTCGGCACTGCCCGCAACAACCCC
>JAZDGE010000138.1:0-5231 GCA_043807175.1 Acidobacteriota bacterium | reverse complement strand
CTTCCGGTGAGTGCCTCTGCCTGCCGGTCGCGACAGGAATGTCGCTCCTACACCTCGTATGCGACGGGGTATCACGATTCTGGCGGCGCCGCTAGCCCGCATTTCTCACCGTGGTCCGTAGCGAAAGCGCCGAGAGTGCGTCACGGTGCCAGGTATGACACTTTGGTGCTGCGGCCACGCCATCGATTCACGGCCCTTTCTCGCGGTCTCGATTGCCGCGTCGTCCAACCGGGTCCAAAGTGTCATTCCTGGCACCGGGCACGTAGCAAGGCGCGACGCAGGCGTACTTGAACAGTACGTCGAGGAGCGACGAGCGAGTACGGCCCGAGATGGCGTGCTATCGGCGCTTGCAGTAGGACAAGCGGTGAGAAATGCGGGCTAGCTGCCGGCGGGCGTCTGCATGTGAACGACGCCATCGAGGACGCCGCCCTCGTCGACCATCAAGGTGGGTGCGAAGACCTCGGCAAGAACCTTCCCGCCGGCATGAATCACCAGGCGGTCCTTGACCGTCACGGTCCCACGCACGATCCCGGCCACGACCAGGCGCCCCACCTTGACCTCGCCCTCCACCAGGCCCCCCTCGCCGACCAGCAGCTCGTGCTCGCCCGAGATCGTGCCCACGACATGACCGTGGACACGCAGCAGGTCGGTGAAGATCACCTCACCCTTGACCACACACCCCTGGTCCAACAGGCCGTTGAGCGTCCCGGCGCCCTTTTTCATGTCTTCTCCTGCATCAGCAAGCGGAAGAGTCTGATCAGCTCCTGCTCGCTTGAGTATCGGATGCGGACCTCGCCGCCCCGGCGCCGCCGTAGGATCTCCACCGGCGCGCCGACGCGCAACGCCAGCCTCTCGGCCGCCGCTGCGGTCTCGGGATCTTCCGTGCGTTGCGGCTTCGGGGCCCGTTCACGCAGGCGGCGCTCGAGCTCGCGCACGCTCCATCCGGCCGCCACGCAGCGGCCGGCAAGCTCCTCCTGACGTCCCCGATCCGCGATCCCGGCCAGCGCGCGCGCGTGGCCGGCGGAAAGCTCGCCGGCGTCCACCAGCTCCTGGACGGGAAGTGGCAACTGAAGCAGACGAATGGCATTTGCGACCGTGGACCGGTCCTTGCCGACGCGTGCCGCCACCTCTTCTTGCGAGAGGCCGAGCTCCACCCGCAGATGGTGAAAGGCCCGAGCCTCCTCGATGGGGGTCAAGTCCTCACGCAGCAGGTTCTCGATCAGGGCGAGCGCGAGCTGGTCGCCTTCGCCCGCGATCTCCCGCACAACGGCAGGGATTCGCTCGATACCGGCAAGCCGGGCGGCGCGCCAGCGCCGTTCCCCGGCGACTAGATGATAGCCACCGCCGGGCGCGCGCGACACCACCACCGGCTGAAGAAGTCCATTTTCCCGAATCGAGGCTGCCAGCTCGGCGAGTCCGGCCTCCCCGAAGTGCCGGCGTGGCTGCAGTGGGTTGGGAGCGATCTCGGCGACCAGGATCTCCGCGCCGCCTGTGAGACGCAGCGCCGGCCCGTCCGGGATCAGTGCGGCTATGCCCCTACCCAACGCCGGTCGCTTCATCGTGCCTCCTCCGAATGAGGAACTCCTCGGCGAGCTGCAAGTAGGCCTGCGCGCCGCGACTCCTGATATCGTACTCGAGGATCGATTGGCCGAAGGAGGGCGCCTCCGCCAGCCGCACATTGCGGGGAATGACCGCGGCAAAGACCGCCTCACCGAAGAAACGCCGCACCTCGTTGACGACCTGTTGGGCGAGCGAGAGGCGCTCATCGAAAAGCGTCAAGACCACACCGTCCACTGCCAGCCGCGGATTCCACGCCGCCCGCACCCGCTCCAGCGTCCGCATGAGCTCGCTCACGCCTTCCAGGGCGAAGTACTCGCACTGGATCGGGATCAGGACCGCATCGGCCGCCGCCAGCGCGTTGGCGGTCAAGATGCCGAGCGAGGGCGGGCAGTCGATGAGCACGATTCGGCCTGCCAGAGGCTCTTCCTCCAGCGCCGCGCGCAATTTTTCCGCCGGCCGGGCATGCTGGAGGAGCTCGACCTCCGCCCCCACGAGGTCACGCGTCGAGGGCACGAGTGAGAGGTGAGGAAAGCGGGTTGCCGCCGCGGCCGCAGACAATGAGGCCCGGCCCTCGAGGACCTCGTAGGAGGTCGGACCATTCCCCTGCCAGCCGAGCCCGGAGGTGCAGTTCGACTGTGGGTCGAGATCGACGAGCAGGACCTCCTGCTCGAAGGCAGCCAGAGCGGCGCCAAGGTTGATCACGGTGGTCGTCTTGCCGACGCCGCCCTTTTGATTTGCGACCGCAATAACCCTTTGCGCTCTCACGACTTCTCCCGCTGTTTCACGTGGAACGCCGGCGCCAGACCACGAGCTTGCCCCGGCGCGACACCGGCAGCGGGCAATTTACCACAGGCTCCAGCAGGCCCTCGCTTGTGAGCCTCTCCCCCTCGCTCGCGGTCCACCAGAGCAGCACTCCCCGCGGCGCCAGCAGCCGCTGGGCGTCTTTCACCCAGGCCGCCGCCGCGAGCGCACGCACACTCAGCACCGCGTAAGGCCCGCCCCGGTGAGCCGCCACCCGCTCCCGCCGTACTTCCGCCACCAGGTCGAGCTCACGGATCGCCTCACTCAGGAACCCCCAGCGCCGCTCCCTTGGCTCCAGCAGTACCCCTTTCAGGCCGCGCCGGGCAAGCAGGAGTGGAATTGCAGGGATGCCGTTGCCGCTGCCGAGATCCAGCAGTGTCCCGGTCGCCGGCAGCCACGGAATGGCCACGAGCGCTTCCATGATGTGCTCTTCAATGAGGGTTCTGGCATCCACCTTGCCGAGCAAATTCGTCGTGCTGTCCCAGCGCCCGAGCAGGCTCAGGTAACGCCCCAACCCGCCCGCCAGCGCCGCATCGATCCCGGCTCGGGCCAGTCGTGCGGACCACTCCGCCGGCGACAGGCCTTGCCAGTCGCTCACGCCGTCTTGGCTGTCCCGCTCAGCATCCGTTCGGTCAGCATCTGCTGCCCGATGGTCAGGACGTTGTTGACCAGCCAGTAGAGCACGAGACCCGCCGGGAAGTTCATGAACATGATGCCAAAGATGAAGGGCATCAGCATGAAGATCTTGCGCTGCGCCGGATCGCCGACCTGCGGCGTCATGCGCTGCTGGATCACCATCGTTGCGGTCATTAGGACCGGCGTGATATAGGTCGGGTCCTTCAAGGAGAGGTCGCGAATCCACAGCGCCAGCGGCGCGTGCCGGAGCTCGATCGCATTGGCAAAGAGCGTGTAGAGCGCCCACAAGATCGGCAGTTGCACGAGCGTCGGCAGGCAGCCGCCAAGCGGATTGACACCCTCCTGCTTGTAAAGGCCCATCACCTCCTGATTCATCCGCGCACGCACCTGTGGGTCACGCTTCGCCCGCTCCTGGTAGCGCTCCTGAATCGCCTTCATCTTTGGCTGCAGGGCCTGCATCCGGCGCATCGCGACGGTGCTCTTGTGGGTGAGGGGAAAGAGCAACACCCGGATTCCCGCCGTCAGCACGATGATCGCGACCCCCCAGTTTCCGGCCCACGAGTGGATCCAGCGCAGCGCGCCCAGAGCGCCCACCGAGAGCAGACCGAAAAACCCAAAGGACAGCGTCTCCTCGAGACCTCGCCCATACCCCACCAGGGTCCGGTGCTCCTTCGGCCCGGCATAGAGGGTCCCCTGGATCTTGCCTTCGCGGCCGGTCAGGGCCACCGCTGCGACCGCGCCGGCGCCTTCGCCCCGCCGCGTCAGCCGCACCCCATCGAGGTCCGCATCGGGCAGCATCACCACAAGGAAGTACTGATCCTCCACCCCGGCGAACCCGATTTTCCCCCGCCGCTCCTCTGCCTGCTCGATCTTCTCGGCCTTGATCCGATCCAGCTTCCCGTCCAGTTGGAGCACGGCGCCCGCGACGCCCATACCGCTTCGCGCCTGGGCAACCGCCCCGCTCCCCACTCCCGCGCCCACCAGCAGGCCCAGCCGGGCGGGTGCACCGCCCATCGCCACCTCGACCGCCAGCGCATACCTGCCGCCGGCCGGGGCGAACCGTTTGTCCACCCAGTTGCCCTGACCGTCGCTCCAGCGCAGACGCACTTCCTCGCCCGTCCGCTCCACCGCCCAGATATCGTCATCCCATGGCCCCTCCCCCGCGATCCCGAGGATTCCCACCCCTCCCGCGAGCTCCAGCGGCGCCCCCTTGTCGTCCTTGTACTCGCCAAGGATCAGGGAATTGATCTTTCCCCCTCGCGCTGCCACGGCTGCCCGCCAACCCTCACCGGCCAGCTCAATCACCTCTTCGGCGCTGCCACGAACCGCCGCGGGCGCCGGCGCCGACGGCTCCGCCGGGGGCGCGGTCTCAGCCTCGCGCGTCGCCTCCAAGGTGCTTGCCGGTGCGGCCGCCGGTGTCGCGACTGCCGTTCCAGTCGCGCCCTTCCCGTTCCTCTCGGCCTGCGGAGGCATCACAAAGGCGTACCACAGCACCAGCACGACACCCGAGAGCAGCGCTGCCAGAAGCGCCCGTCTTTCCATCACAGCCCCTTTCCTGGTGGGACCGGGTCGAAGCCCCCGGCGTGAAACGGGTGGCACCGGCCCAGCCGCCGCAGCCCCAGCCACAGGCCGCGCCGGAGGCCATGCTCCATTACGGCCTCCCGCATGTACTCCGAACATGTTGGCACATACCGGCAGGCCGGGGGCAAGAGCGGCGAAAGCCATCGCTTGTAGAATTCCAGGAGCCTGGCAACTAGCCTGGCGCCAGCGGAGGTTGGCCTCCCAAGCTCCTCGCGGCTGCAAGGCGCCGGCGATCCCGATCGCGTTTTCTGCGTCAAGAAGCCTGCGCTGCCGTCTGCACAAGCCGCCGTCGCGCCAGATTCATGCATCGCAGGTAGTCCCGCTCAAGCTCACACCACTCACTCTCGGCGGCGGAGCGTCGAAGGTTGACCACCAAATCGACCGCGAGACCCTTGAGTAGCTCCGGATGGCGGTGGAACAGCTCCCGCACTCGGCGTCTGGCCCGGTTACGCACGACCGCACAGCCCACCTTCCGGGTCGCGGTGATGCCCAGTCGACAGCCTTCACCGTCGCGCGCCAAGGCGAAGACCACGACGTACTCCCCGGAGCATTTAACTCCACCGTTGTAGACCCGCTGAAACTCGGCCCGTTTTCGCAAACCACTGCGCACCGCGGCAAGCTCAGACGGTCAGGCGCTTGCGTCCCTTGCGCCG
>JAZDGE010000137.1:0-6212 GCA_043807175.1 Acidobacteriota bacterium | reverse complement strand
TCCCGCACGTCGAGATCCGCGACGTGCCCGACCTCCTGCGCTGCGCACGACTGGCCCTTTCCCACGCGCGAGAGGCAGGCGGCAACCGCTGCCGGATCTACTGATCCACCGCCGATCCACCGCGACCCGCTCGCCGCTCAGTTCGTCCGTTCACCGCTCAACACCCCTGCTCGCCGCGCCCGCGGAGCAGGCGCGAGGGGAGCAAACAGGCGCATCGCCTCCTCCCGCCGCCCCACACGCCGCAGATGCCATCCCAGGGCCAGCACCAAGCGCTGGCGTCGCTCAGAGACAGCCAGGGGCGGCATGGGGCGGCATGGGGCGGCATGAAGAGCTGTTGCCCAGCTATGTAAATAGTGATATCTCTATACCAAGATGAAACAAGATCGCACCAAGCGCGCCGTCCGGCTGGCCGCCCCGTCGGCGACGATCCCCTTCCTGCCCGAACCGGCGATCCACCTCGCCGAGATCCTGCGCGCGCTGGGGCACCCCATCCGGCTGCGCCTCATCGCCCTGCTCTGCCACCAGGATCTCAACGTCAGCGCGCTGGCGCAGCGTCTCGGGGTCAACCAGGCCATCATCTCGCAGCAGCTGCGTATCCTGCGGCTCAGCGGCCTGGTCGCGGCCCGCCGCGTGGCCGGGACGGCCCGCTATCGGCTGATCGAGCCGCACCTGCGCGATCTCATCTCCTGCCTGGCGCGCTGCCGGGGAGGAGCGGGGGAGGCCCCATGACCGAGTTCAACAGCGGACGTCGCCGCTTCCTGCAGACCCTCGGCGCGAGCACCGCCGCCGGCGCCGCGCTGACCGGCACGGCTTCCCCGGCCCGAGCCTTCGACCTGCTCCCGGTGCCGGAGGCCCTGCCGGCGGAGCGCAAGGTGCCCACCGTCTGCGAGATCTGCTTCTGGAACTGCGGCCTCGTCGCCCACGCCCGCGGCAACCAGGTGCTCGAGGTGCGCGGCCACCCGGCCTACCCCAACGCCCGAGGCAAGCTCTGCGGTCGCGGCAACGCCGGGCCCGGCTTCTTCCGCGACCCGGACCGCCTCAAGTACCCCATGGTGCGCACCGGCGCGCGGGGCGAGGGCAAGTTCGAGCGGGTCGGCTGGCCGACGGCCTACAAGTTGGTGGCCGACGCCTTCAAGCGAATCAAGGCGAAGCACGGGCCCCGGGCGCTGGCGCTCTTCTATCACGGCATGGGCGGTCCCATGCTGCGCACGATGATGGTCGCTCTCGGCTCGCCCAACTTCGCCGCTCCGGCCTACGCCCAGTGCAAGGGGCCGCGCGACGTCGGCTACAAGCTGACCTACGGCGTCACCCTCCCCTCCCCCGAGCCGCTCGACTTCGCGGCCACCCGCTGCATGGTCCTCTGCGGCTCGCACCTGGGCGAGAACGCCCACAACAGCCAGGTGCAGGATCTGGTCCAGGCGCGGGCGCGCGGGGCCAAGCTCATCGTCCTCGACCCGCGCCTGAGCACCGTCGCCGCCAAGGCCGACCTGTGGCTGTCGCTGCGGCCGGGCAGCGACACGGCGATCATCCTCGCCTGGATGCACCTGCTACTGGCCAACGAGACCTACGACCGCGTCTTCGTCGAGAAGCAGTGCGTGGGCTTCGCGGAGCTCAGGGCGCACGTCCAATCGGCCACGCCCGAGTGGGCCGCGGCGCAGGCCGGCGTCCCGGCGGCGCAGATCGTGCGGGCCTACGAGCTCATCGCCGCCGCCCGCCCCGCGGTGCTCATTCACCCGGGGCGCCACGTCACCTGGTACGGCGAGGCGGACACCCAGCGGGCCCGCGCGCAGGCCATCCTCAGCGCCCTGCTCGGCTCCTTCTGGCGCCCGGGAGGCACGTTCCGCCCGAGCAGCCCCGAGCTCCGCGACTTTCCCGCCCCCGACTTCCCCGAACTGCCGCCTAACGTCGACGAGGCGAGCGGGCGCTTCCCCTTCGCCAAGGAGTGCTCGACCACCGGCATCCGCGACGCCACGCGCACCGGCAAGCCGTATCCGATCAAGGGCTGGTACGTGCACGCCACCAACCTGATGCAGTGCATGCCGAACGTGCAGGAGACGCGCGAGGCCATCGCCCAGCTCGACCTGCTGGTGGTCTGTGACGTCATCCCCTCGGAGATCGTCAACTGGGCCGACGTCGTGCTCCCCGAGTGCACCTACCTCGAGCGCTACGACGACCTGGCGCTGGGCGCGGGGAAGGAGCCGTACATCGGGCTCCGGCAGCCGGTGGTCCAGTCCCCCTACGACACCCGACCCGCCTGGCGCATCGCCAAAGAGCTGGGGACCGAGCTCGGCGTCGGCGACTTCTTCGACTTCCAGAGCTTCGAGGAGTACCTGGAGGCGCGGCTCGCCGGATCGGGGACCACCCTCGACGAGCTCAAGCGCACCGGCATCCACCTCGTGGCGCCCAAGGAGGAGCCCTACCTCGATCCCGCGGCGGATCACCGCTGGCACACGCCGTCGGGCAAGGTCGAGCTCTACAGCAAGCAGCTCGCCGACAAGGGCTTCGCTCCCCTGCCGTCCTTCCAGGCCGAGCCGCCGCCGCCAGCCGGCTGGCTGCGCCTGACCTACGGCCGCAGCCCGCTACACACCTTCGGCCGCACGCAGAATAACGAAGTGCTCTTCGACATCGATCCCACCAACTGCGTCTGGCTCAACCCGGCCTGCGCCAAAGCGATGGGCATCAGGCACGGGGCGCCGGTGATCGTCGAGAACCAGCGCGGGGACGTCACCGGCCCCTTGCCCGCCCGTATCACCGACCGGGTGCAGCGGCAGACGATCTACATGGTGCACGGCTTCGGCCACCGCTCGCCAGCACTGGGTCTGGCCTGCTGCTCGGGCGGCAGCGACACCGACGTCATGCGTGACTACCGCGTGGACCCGATCACCGGCGCGACCGGCATGCGCGTGCAGTTCGTGCGCCTGCGACCCGCCGCCCCCGGGAGCGAGGTGAAGCCATGCGCTATGCGATGATGATCGAGCTCGACAAGTGCATCGGCTGTCAGGCCTGCGTCACCTCGTGCAAGGAGCGCTGGGACTCGGGCCCCGGCGCGGCGCGCGACTGGGTGATGACCTTCACCCACGGCTCGCGGGAGGCGGGTGACCTCAGCGTCACCTTCTACCCCGGCCTGTGCAACCACTGCGACGATCACCCGTGCACCGCCGACTGCCCCACCCGGGCGACCTACCTCAACCAGCAGGGGATCGTGGTCGTCGATCCCGACGTCTGCATCGGCTGCGGCAACTGCATCCCCCAGTGCCCCTACGGCGCGCGCCACGCCGACCCCCAGAAGGGCATCGTCGAGAAATGCAACTTCTGCGCCCCCTACGTAGCGCGGGGCGAGGCGCCGGCCTGCGTCGCCACCTGCCTGGCCGAGTGCCGGCACTTCGGCAACCTCGATGACCGGCGCAGCGCGATCTCCCGCCTCATCGAGAAGCGCCAGGCCAGGCCGCTCACGACCAACGAGATCGACGTCGGTCCCCACGTCTACTACGCGCCGGCGGACGCGCGGCTGCAGATCCTGGCCCAGAGCGTGGTGCGGCGCTACGGACCTACCCTTTTCACCAAGATCTACCAGGGGGTCACCTCGCCGCTGGCCCGCTGGGCCGTCGCGCCGATCATCCTCCTCACCGGGCTGGCCGGCCTGGCGGTCAACCTGCGCCTGCGCTGGCGCGAGCGGGGCGGCCAATCTGGGTCCGGCGGCGGTGAAGTCGAGCCCGCCGCTGCCACGGACCTGGAGGGACAAGACAGGCTGCCGCGCCATCGCGCCGGCATGCGCTTCTTGCACTGGTTCAACCTCCTCTCGTGGATCGTGCTGCTCGGCAGCGGCACCGCGCTGATGGCCAGCCCCGGCTTCACCCTCTTCGGCGAGCGCTTCCCGACCTCACTCGCCGGACTCGTCGGGGGCCGGGCCAGCCTGCTCCTGACCCACGCCGTCTGGGGGCTTTTCTGGACGCTGATCACCATCCCGCTGTTTTTGATCTACAAGCGCGGCGGCCGCGAGGCGCTGCGCGAGATCTGGCCCACCTATGACGACCTGCGCTGGCTGGGGATCAAACCCCTGGTCCTGGCCGGTCTGGCGGACAAGTCGCGGCTGCCGCCGCAGGACAAGTACAACGCGGGCCAGAAGCTGTTCGCCATCTCGGCGATTGCCGGCACGTCGGTGATCGTGCTCACCGGTCTGGTGATGACCTTCCACCTCGGCTCCGCCGACGTGGTGCGCGCCGCCATTCTCATTCACAAGCTCGCGGTCATGCTGGCCCTCGTCGGCATCGCCGTGCACGTGACCATGGCGGCGATCATCGTCGAGGAGCGGCCCTCGCTCTGGTCGATGATCGTGGGCGAGATCGATCGCCGTCACGCCGAGGAGCACAGCGCCAAGTGGGTGAAAGAAATGGAGGAGAAATGAAAGAAGCGAGGCCGTTTTGGCATCCCTACTGGGCCGGCATCGCCCTCGGGCTGGTGCTGCTCGCGAGCTTCGTCGTCACCGGCAAGGGGCTGGGCGGCAGCGGCGCCTTCAAGCGCCTGGGGGCGGCCGTGCTCCACGCGGCCGACCCGACCTGGGCCGAGGAGAACGGTTACATCAAGGACGACTTCTCCCCCGGCCGCGGCCCGCTCAACAGCTGGATCGTCTTCCTCGGCCTCGGCGTGGCCCTGGGCGGCGCGCTCGGCGCTCTCTCGGGGCGGCGTTTCCGCCTGGAGACCATCCGCGGGCCGCGCCTCGGCCGCGACCACCGCTGGCTGCTGGCCCTCTGCGGCGGCGTGCTCAGCGGCGTCGCCGCCCAGATCGCGCGCGGGTGCACCAGCGGCCAGGCCCTCACCGGCGGCGCCCAGCTGGCCCTGGGCAGCTGGGTCTTCATGTTCGCCATGTTCGGCGCGGCCTACGCGCTGGCCTACGTCGTCCGCAAGCAGTGGATCTGAGGAGGCCCCGATGGAACTCCCCCTCGTTCTCTCGACCAACATGAGCCACGCCGCCGAGATGGTGGTCGCCGTCCTCGTCGGCATCGGCTTTGGCTTCGTCCTGGAGCGGGCCGGCTTCGGCCGCGCCGACAACCTGGCCTCGATCTTCTACGGCCGGGACTTCCGCGTCATGCGCGTCATGTTCACCGCCATCGTCACCGCGATGATCGGCCTCTACTTCCTCGATCTGGCGGGGATCATGCCGCTGGGCAACATCGGGATCCTCCCCACCTACGTCGTGCCCCAGCTCGTCGGCGGCGCCCTCCTCGGCGCCGGGTTCATCATCGGCGGCTACTGCCCCGGGACCTCCATCGTGGCCGTGGCGAGCGGCAAGATCGACGCCCTCTTCTTCGTCGCCGGCCTCTTCTTCGGCGGGCTCCTCTTCACCATGGCCTACGCGCCGCTCGCCGGCTTCCACGGCAGCACCCACCTCGGACGGGTGCTGCTGCACGAGTACTTCGGCCTGCCCTCCGGGGTCATGGTGGCCGCCGTGATTCTCTTCGCCGTGGGAGCGCTCTACGCCGTCACCCGCATCGAGGCCGCGGTGCAGCGTCGCCTGGCCGCCCGGGGAGAGAACCGATGACGCGCTTCAACGCCAAGATCGGCGCCGGCGTCCTCGTCGGCCTCGCCGCGCTCTACGCCGGGATCGCCCTCTTCACCCACCACTCGGCCCGGGCCGAGCCGCCGCCCGACCTCTCCGCCACCGAGGCGGGCCTCGACCTCTGGCGCTCCCTGGTCTGGCTGGTCGACCGCCAGGGCCGGGCGGTGGTGGACGTGCGCCCGGCGGAGGAGTTCGCGCGCTACCACCTGCCACGCTCGCGCAACCTCGCCGGCGCGAGCGCGAAAGACCTACGCGCGCACCTCCTCGATCAGGGCGAGGTCCTGCTGGTGGCGGCCTCCGACACGGCCGCCGCCCGGCTGGCGGGCGAGCTCAAGGCAAGCGGCGCGAAGGCGCACTACCTCAAGGGCGGGGCAGCCGAGTGGTACCTCTGCTTCGAGCTGCCGGCGCCGCTCTTCAGCTCCAAGACGCCGCCCCGCGGCTACGACGAGGCGCTGGCCGTGGTGCGTCGCTGGCTCGCCGCCCCCGCCGCGGTCCCCACGGCGCGCGCACGCGAGGCGGTGGCCCGGCTCGCCGCCCGGGGCTTCGCCCCCGACCAGCTGGGCGGCCACAAGAAGGCGGCCGCGGGCGGCGCGAAGAAAAAGATCAAGGGGGGGTGCGGCTAGCACTTCGTCGAAGGACGTCGAAGGAGTCGAAG